>NZ_JBHWMB010000025.1:3351-68057 GCF_042730015.1 Streptomyces sp. NPDC059957
GCGCCGGTCCCTACCCCGGCACCGGCCTCGGCACCGGCCTCGGCACCGGCCTCGGCTAGGCCAATCCCAACAGCTCCAGCACCCGGCCCACCGCCTCGATGATCGGCCGCCCGACCTCACCCGCGAGGGTCGCGATGCCCAGTACGGCCATCAGCGCCCCGTGCCGCGCCTCCGGGGCGCTCTCCGCGGAGACGATCACCGGCAGGTTGGTGTCGATGGTGCCCGCACCGGCCGGCGTGACCTGGGCACGGAGTTCCAGCAGCAGCCTCTCCAACTGCTGGATCGCTTCCTGGGGAGTGGCGGGCGCCGCCTGCGGACCGCCGATGGTCGGGGACTGGTTCTTGACGATGCCGATGTTGCCCGAGCCGTTCACGGTGACGCTGTCGCCGTAGTGGTACGAGCTGCTGCTGCTGCCGCTGTCCGTTGTCACTTCTTCACCACTCCGATGTTTCCCGAGCCGTTGATGTTGGCGGTGTCCCCGACGTGGACGTAGTGCCCGATGTTCACCGTCGGCTGGGCCACGTAGAGGGAGAACTCCGCCTCCGGATGCTCGATGGCGTCCACGATCCGCGCGACCAGCCTGCGCAGCTCGGCGCGGTCCGCGAGGGTCACGACCGCGGTGGGTGCACCGGCGGTCTCCACGCCCATGACATACAGGTCCGGCCGGTTCAGCCGGCGCACGAGGTACATGACGAGGATGCCCACGGGCACGATCGTGGCGATCACGCCCGGCGGGTTGCCGTCCGCGACGGACGCCGCGAAGAACACCAGCAGGAGGGCTATCCACGGCGCGTAGTCGGCGACGGCCTTCTTGCGGTCGGGACTGAGTACGTAGGTCTGCACCCGGACGATGTTGTGCAGCGGATAGACCGCCTCACCCACCCACAGCAGGCGGTTGCTGACCCGCAGCACAATGTCGAGCGCCTCGAAGTCCTCCCGCTGGGCCGGCGTCGGGGGCGGGGTCGGTGCCGGCACCCACAACGGCGTCGGCGGAAGCGACTCGGGCGGCTGTGGCGGCTGCGACGGAGGCGACGGAGGCGATGGCGATGGCGATGGCGGCGGCGCGGTCACGTCTTCACCACGCCCGCGTTGCCCACCCCGCCGTAGATGTTCACGCTGTCGCCGAGGTGGTAGCTCTTCAGGTTCAGCTCCACCCGGTCCATCCGGATGGAGAACTCCGCCTCCGGGTGCTCGATGGCGTGGACGACGTGCTGGACGACCACGCCCAGCTGGCTCTTGTCCCGCATCGTCACCAGCGCGATGGACCCGCTGGCGGTCTCCACGGCCAGGACGTGCAGGTCCGGCCTGGTCGCCTTGTAGATGAGCTGCGCCAGGAGGAAGAGCCCCGCGATGATCCCGAAGGTCAACACCACCTCCTGGGAGCTCGTGCTCTCCTCGTAGTTGCCGTAGCCGTCGTACGAGTAGCTCGGCTCGTCGATGACGAACTCCACCAGCACGTACAGCACCACGACCAGAGCGGCCCCCCACTTCAGGAACTGCACACCGGCCCTCGCCCGGTCGGGCGACAGGATCGAGGTGTGCACCCGGACGATGTTGTGCAAGGGGTAGGCGGCCGGCCCCACCCACAACAGCTTGCGACTGATGCGCAGGTCGACGCCGTACTTCCCCGCGCCCGGCGGCAGGGGCGGCAGCGGCGGCGCCTGCGAAGGCGGCTGCACGGGCGGCTGTGATGGCGGCTGTTGCGGCGGCGGCGGTGCCGCGACCCCGTTGGATTCCATGAACTCCCCCAGTTGACCGCGCAGTTGCATGACCACGCGGAGAACCATTAAGCACCCGGACCCCTCGCGATGTGAGCATCAATAATTCGCCAACTCGCAAGTATTTACTGGCTATTGGGGCCACTGGGACTGCCGGGGCCACCGGGCCGTCAGGGCCGCCTGCGGGCCGGGGTCATGGCCGCCGGCACGGCGGAGAGCAGGACCAGCACGCCGAGCGCGGCCACACCCGGCGCCGCCAGGTGGACCACGGTGATCCACCGCACGGGCCTGCCGTACAACCGGTCCCCCAGGACACGGCCCTCGGCCTTGAAATACACCTCGCCGGAGCTGTCGGGGTAGAACACATCCCCGTACGTGTACAGCGTGCCGGTCCGGGTCTTCCCGTCGGCAGTCCACTCGGCGCCCGCTGGTCCGCATGGCTGAATTACTCCCCGAGTGTCGCGCGTTCGTACCGCACCCGCGGCCACGCCGACAAGGTGGGCGGGTCGGGCGAGGCGGTTGCGGCACCGGGCCAGGAAAGCTGAGCTGTGCGGTCAGCGACGTTCCTACCGGTCGGTCACTACCTTCTCCTCACCTACCACCCCCACCGGACCCTTGGGAGAGCCGCCCCATGCGCATCCGAAGCTCAGCACTCGCCGCAGTGGCCGCCCTGGCCCTCTCGGCCGCGATCCCCACCACCACCGCCCAGGCCCAGCCTCAGGACCAGCCTCAGGACCAGGCCCAGGCCCGGCCCCAGGCCGCGGAGGCCGCCGCCCGGCCCGGCGACATCGTCAGCAGCGCGCCCTCCGCGTTCCACCCGCTGCCCGGCCAGCCCACCAACACCAAGGCCTGGAAGATCCACTACAACTCGACGACCGCCGACGGAGCCCCGAACGTGGTCTCCGGCACCGTCATCGTCCCGCAGGACGGCCGCACCGGCCCGCGTCCCCTGATCACCTACGCCGTCGGGACCGTCGGCATGGGCGACTCCTGCGCGCCGAGCAACAACCTCCCGTACGGCACCGCCATGGAGGCCAACCTCATCCAGCAGTACACCCTGCGCGGCTGGGCCGTGGTCGTCACCGACTACGAGGGCCTCGGCACCCCGGGCGTCCACACGTACACCGTCGGCCCCTCCGCCGGCCACGCGATGCTCGACGCCGCCCGCGCCGCGATCCGGCTCCCCGAAGCCGGGCTGCCCGCGGACACCCCGGTCGGCATCGTCGGGTACTCCCAGGGCGGCCAGGCCAGCAGCTGGGCCGCCGAGCTGCAGGGCTCGTACGCACCGGAGTTGCGGGTCAAGGGCACCGCGACGGGCGGAGTCCCGGCCGATCTGCTGAAGGTCGCCGACTTCAACGACGGCTCCTACGGCTCCGGCCTCATCTTCATGGCCGCCGCCGGCCAGGACGCGGCCTTCCCGGAGCTGAAGCTCGACTCCTACCTCAACCCGGCCGGGAAGCTCCTCGTGGGCGCCATGAAGGACAACTGCGTGGCCATCGACGCCATCGCCGGCTCCTTCAAGCGGATCTCCGACCTGACCACCCGCAACCCGCTCGCGCAGCCGGACTGGCAGGCCCGGCTGAACCAGAGCAAGCTCGGCCGCACCGCCCCGGCCGCGCCCGTGTTCCAGTACCACGCGCTCGCCGACGAGCTCATCCCGTACTCCGTCGGCAGCCGGCTGCGCTCCGACTGGTGCGCACGGGGCGCGAACCTCGAGTTCGACACCATCTGGATCGGCGAGCACGTCAGCGGCGTCATCACCCAGTCCCTCGCGGCGGGCAACTGGCTCGCCGACCGCTTCGCGGGCCGCACTCCGCGCCCCAACTGCTGACCCGCCGCACACCAGCGGACGGCCCGGCTGCCATGGCAGCCGGGCCGTCTCGCCTTCTCGCCTTCTCGCCTTCTCGCCTTCTCGCCTTCCCGTCAGCCGGTGACGTCGACGTAGTCCCCACTGCTGCTGCTCGCGAAGTGCGTGGTGCCGTCGTCGTGGAACCGGGCCTGCCAGGTGCCGTCCTGCTTGGCGGTGAACCTCCGGGTGAAGGAGCCGTCGGCGGCGGACGTGGTCGAACCCATGTAGGCGTAGGAGGTGCCGGTCCCGGCGGGCTTGAAGTAGAAGCGCACGGTCTTGGCCGCGTACGGCCGCCAGGTCGTGGCGGACGCGGCCCGCTGCTTGAGCGCGCCGGTGAGCGTGAGGTACTGGCCCTTGCGGACCGGCTCGGGCTTCGCGTTGAAGTCCGCGACGGCGGTCACGGTCCTGGTCAGACGGACGGGCTTCGAGGTCGACCCGTGGAGCTCGGGCGTGCCCGCGTACCGCAGTCGCCAGTAGCCGTCGACCGGCGCGTTCTCCAGCGCGGGCAGGCTGAAGTACTTGTTGATGACGGTGTCCACGGTCTTGCGGGTGGACCAGCCGGTGCGGCCGTCGGCCGAGTACTGGACTTCGACCTTGGCGGGGCCCGGGGCCGCCGAGGTGGCGTGCTGGGCGAGAAATGCCTGCCCGGACACCTTGCGGTCCCTGTCCACGCTCAGGGCGACGGGGTCGAAGGCGGTACCCGCCGTCACCGTGGCACCGAGTTCGACGTACGTGCGGTAGTCGTACCACTGCTGGTTGTAGCCGGCGGCGACGCTCCAGGTCGAGGACTTCAGGACCTTCCCGGCCTTGGTGAACCGACCCGTGGCATCGCTCGCGAACGCGAACAGCGAGCGGTTGTCGATCACCAGCCGCATCGGCGTGGCGATCGGCTTGCGCGTGCCGTCCGCGGCGGTGCGCGTGATGGTTCCGCTGACCGTGGCGTAGTTGCCGTACGGGGCCGTCACCGACCGGGAGCCTTCGTCCAGGGTGATGTTCACCGGCTGGCGCTCGACCCTGGGGCCGGCCTCCTGCGCGTCGCTGCCGTGTTCGGTGGAGGCGAACTCAAGCCAGATCCAGGCCGATTGCTCCGTACCCTTGAAGTTCACCGGCACGGAAAGGTGTCCGGCGGCGTCGGTGGACACCGTCTTGGACTGGCCTTCGAGGGTAACGATCACCTTCCTGCCGGCGAGCGGGGTGACCTTCCCGTCACGGGGATCGCGAGCGATCAGGTCGGCGGAGACGGTGGTGTCCAGGCTGTCGAGGGAGATCGTCTTGGACGTGGTCTGGTTCTCGAAGTCGGCGAGCGCGCGGTAGTCGAGTTCCGCCACGGCCTTGCGGAGGATCCGCTCGCCCTGGGTGCCCTTGTACTCGACGTCCACGGTGTAGAGGCCCAGGTCGGCGAATCTCAACGCATCGGACTTGTACGACACATCGCAGGACCGGCACCCCTCCGTGTACACGAAGTCCTTGACGGTCCGGATCCGGGTCTCGCTGCCCTTCTTGCGAAGGTGGGCGACGAGGCCGGGCATGGGCTCATCGGCCACGACCAGGATGCCGTCAGGACCCGCAGCGGCGTGGAGGGTGCCGACGGGATCCGCGGCCTGCGCGGTTCCGGATGCGAGCAGGGTGCCGAGAACGGCGGTGGCGGCGACGAGCGCCGCCGAGGTGAATCTCTTCAAGACGTCCCCCAGGAAGACAGCGGTGATCTCCTGGTGTGACTCCTCGGCCGGCACTCTGGTTGTACGCACGGTGCCACGAACTTGCGGGCCGGCCATGGCACATGCCCGGCCGCATGGTCCGCGCCCTCACTCCTCGGCGGGGCAGGAGCGGGTCCCGGAGGGCAGCCGGCCGTCGATCAGGAAGTGGTCCACGTACCCCTGCACGCAGCGCGAGGCGACGTACCCGGTGTGGCCGTCGCCCTTGTAGTCCAGGACCACGGTGTTGCCGAGCCGCTTCGCCGTCTCCTCCGTCCACTCGTACGGGGTGGCCGGGTCCCCGCGCGTGCCGACGAGCAGGATGCGCGGAATGCCGGCCGGGCGGTCGATCCCGCGGATGAAATCGGTGCCGGCGGGGCGCCCGTAGCAGGCCAGTACCGTCATCAGCTGGCGCGGCCCGAAGATCGGCGAGGCGGCGAGGAAGACCGGCTGGAGCTCTGCCAGCTCCCGCGCGACGGCCGCCGGGGAGTCCTTGGCGTCGCCCCGGTCCGGGTCGTCGGCGCAGTTCACGGCGACGAGCGCGGAAGTGGCGTTGTCGGCGGGCACGGCGACGGCGCCGGCGGCCTCCTCCCTGGGCGGAGGCGGCTCGTCCGGGCCGCCGAGCTGCATCAGCCCCACGGGGTCGCCGCCGCGCTCGACCAGTGCGAGCGCGTCCGCGAGGTCGGGCCAGGACTTCTGCGAGTACAGGGCGGCACCGATGGCGTCGGCCAGGTCCTGCCCGGTGAAGCGCAGCCCGCCCCCGCCGGTCAGCGGCTCCGCGTCCAGACGGGCGACGAGGGCCTGGACCTTCTCCCTGGCGGTACGGGTGTTCGTACCGTAGACACAGCCCTGCTGGTGGGCGCACCAGACGAGGAAGTTGTCGAGCGCCCGCTGCTGGCCGACCGCCGACAGCAGGGCCTGCTCGCCGAGCGGCTCGGTGAGGGTGTCGACCCCGTCGAGGACCATCCGGCCGGTGCGGCGCGGGAACAGCGCGGCGTAGACCGCACCGAGGCGCGTGCCGTAGGAGAAGCCGAGGAAGTCGAGCTTGTCCTCCCCGAGGGCCCGGCGCAGCAAGTCCATGTCGCGGGCCACGCTGACGGTGCCGATGTACGGGAGCACCGGGCCGGAGTCCAGCGCGCAGCGCTTGGCGACGGCGCGCAGGTCGGCGAGCTGGGCGGCGGGCCCGTCGGGGGCCGCGCCCGCCTCCGGGGCTCCCCCTCCGCAGGTGACGGGGGCGCTGTGGCCGACGCCGCGGGGGTCGAAGGCGACGAGGTCGTAGCGCTTGTTGAGCTCCGCGAAGGCATGGGGGTCGGCGGCGAGGGTGGAGACTCCGGGGGCGCCGGGACCGCCGAAGTTCAGCACGAGGGAGCCGATCCGCTTGCGGGCGGGCCCGGTGGCGGGAAGCGTGGCGACGGCGATCCTGACCGTCGCCTGGCCTTGGCCCTTGGACTTGGCTCGGCCCTTGTCCTTGGCCTGGGCCTGGCCCTTGTCCTTGTCCTTGGCCTGGGCCTGGCCCTTGTCCTTGGCCTGGGCCTGGCCCTTGGCTTTGGCCTCGGCCTGCCCCTTGGCCTCGTAGTCGAGCGGCACGGTGAGGGTGCCGCACCGCATGCCCGCGGGCACGGGCTTCTCGGGGCACGCGCCCCACTGGATCGCCACGGCGGCGGGCGCCGGGGTTGCCGGCACGGCTCCGGGCACGGCGGCGAGCAGCGCCCCGGCCAGAGCGGTTCCTACGACCCCGGCGCCTATCCGGGTACGAGCCCGGGACAGCGAGCGGGGGCCGCAGCCGACACGGGAACGGCAGCGGGAACGGGCACGGGAACGGGCACGGTGCACTGCACCCTCCTCGGGCGACCCCCCGGACCGGTCGGCTCACGATAAGCAGACCCCGCCGACGCCGCCCCGGCCGCTGCGGAGCGGTCGGGGCGGCGCGGGCCCGGTCCTGTCACCGACGGTCCTTGCGGGGCCGGGCCGGCGGGGCGGCGCGCCCCGGCCGCGAGCGGCGGTCGCCCAGGGGGCCGCGCGGGTGACGGCGCCCGGAAGGAGCCCCTGTCGCCCCGATCGCGTGCGCGAGCCGTCACGCGGGTTCGACGGGCAGCCACAGCTCGCAGGTCGCGGTGCTGAAGTCGTCCGCCCGGTCGAGGACCGCGACGATCGAGGGGCCGGGCCGCAGGCGCCACGGGTTGGAGGGGAACCACTCTGTCGCGGTCGCGGCCCAGACCGTCTGCAGGGCCTGCGGATGCGGCCCGGCGGTGCGGAAGACCGCCCACCTGCCGGCCGGCACCTCGATGGCGTCGAGGTCGTCGGGGGCGGGTGTGGACCGGGAGACGGCGACTCCGTGCAGGTACGTCAGTTCGCTCCCCTCCGTGGCGTCGGGGTCGACGTCGTCGGAGACCTGCAGCAGGCCCGGCGGCTCGGTATCGCCGAGCTCCTTCAGCCGGAGGTGCTCGGTGTACGGCAGTGCGGTGATGTGCTGCTGGATGTGCGGGTTGACGCCCTGGTGGACGAGCGGAACGCGGGCCGCGTGTCCGACGAGCCGGAACGCGGGGCGGTCGACGAGGCGGGTGTCCATGGGGATGCTCCCTTCGACGGTCAGGCGGATCCTGAGCCGGGGTTGTGTGCGCAGGGGGCCTCCGTCCCGGCGCACGTCGCTGAGCCCGGCGCCGTGGACGGCGCGGAACGCCCGTCCAAACGCCTCCGTCGAGCCGTATCCGTGCCGGACGGCGATGCTCAGCAGATCGTCCTCGCCCCGGACCACGTCGGCGGCGGCCACGGTCATGCGGCGCCGGCGCACGTACTCCGACAGCGGCATGCCGGTCAGCGAGGAGAACATGCGGCGCAGGTGGTACTCGGTCGTGCCGAGCCCCCCGGCCAGTCCGCGGACGTCGAGCTCCCCGGGGTGCTCCGCGTCGGGGTGCTCCACGACGAGGAGCTCCTCCACGAGGTCGACCAGCCGGTTGAGTGCCGAGATCACGAGGCCTCCTTTCGGTGTCCACCCTGCCCGGAGCCGCCCCGGCCGGACCCGATCGCCGCGATCCGATCCGGTCATCCGCCGGAGCGGACGCGGAGCCCACGCGGCGGGGTCGGGCCCCGTCGGCCCTCAGGAGGACCGGTACAGCGCGTCGATCTCCCGCGCGTAGTCCCGCACGATCACGCCCCGCTTCAGCTTCAGCGAGGGCGTCAGGTGCCCCCGCTCCTCGGTGAAGTCCCCCGCCAGTACCGTGAACCGGCGGATCGACTCCGCCCGGGACACCAGCCGGTTCGCCTCGTCGACCGCCCGCTGGAGGTCCGCCCGCAGGTCCTCGTCCGCGACCAGCTCCCTGATCGGCACGCCCACCTTCTTGTGCATCTGCCGCCAGTGCTGGAGCCCTTCCGGTTCCAGGGTGATCAGCGCGGTGACGTAGGGCCGGTTGTCGCCGACCACGATGCACTGGCCGACCAGCGGATGGGCGCGCAGCCAGTCCTCCAGGGGCGCCGGGGCCACGTTCTTGCCGCCCGAGGTGATGATCACGTCCTTCTTCCGCCCGGTGATCGTCAGGTATCCGTCGGCGTCGAGCTCCCCGATGTCCCCCGTGTACAGCCACTGTTCCCCGCCGACCGCGATGCCGCTGTTCCAGTACCCCGCGAACACGTGCGGGCCCCGCAGCAGCACCTCCCCGTCGTCCGCGATCCGTACGGCCGTCCCCGGCAGCGGCCACCCCACCGTGCCCAGCCGGGGCCGCAGCGGCGGGGTGACGGTCGCGGCCGCGGTCGTCTCCGTGAGCCCGTAGCCCTCGAAGACCTCGATGCCCGCGCCCGTGTAGAAGGCGGCGAGGCGCCGGCCGAGCGGGGAGCCGCCGCTGAGGATGTACCGGACGCGCCCGCCCAGTGCGGCCCGGATCCGCCGGTACACGAGCGGTTCGTACAGGGCCCGGCCCATCCGCAGGCCCAGCCCCGGCCGCTTGCCCTCCACGACCGCGACCTCGCCGAGGCGGCGCGCGATCCGAGCCGCCCGGTCGAAGGAGGAGGCCCGGCCCATCTTCTCGGCCGTCGCGCGCGCGGTGTTGTAGACCTTCTCCAGGACGTACGGGATCGCCAGCAGGAACGTCGGCCGGAAGCCGGCCAGGTCGGCCAGGAGGTCCTCGCTGCTGATGCTCGGCGCGTGGCCCAGCTTCACCCGCGCCCGCATGCACCCGACGGCCACCATCCGTCCGAAGACGTGCGACAGCGGCAGGAAGAGCAGGGTCGAGGCCGGGTCCTTGCTGACCGACTTGAAGACGGGGTGCAGCAGCTCCACCGAATTGTCCACCTCGGCGAAGAAGTTGGCGTGCGTCAGCACGCACCCCTTGGGCTGTCCGGTCGTCCCGGAGGTGTAGATCAGCGTCGCGACGGACTCCGGCGCGCATCCGGCCCGCCGGGCCGCAACGACCTCGTCGGGCACCTGCTCCCCGGCCTTGACCAGCCGGGCCACGGCGCCCGTGTCGAACTCCCAGAGGTGGCGCAGCCAGGGCAGGTTGGCCCGCTCCGAGCTGATGATCCGCGCCTGCACGGTGTCCTCCACGGCGCAGGCCACGGCGCCCGAGTCCTGGATGATCCAGCGCGCCTGGATCGCGGAGGAGGTCGGGTAGACCGGTACGGTGATCAGCCCGGCCGCCCAGCCCGCGAAGTCCAGCAGGGTCCACTCGTAGGTGGTCCTCGCCATGATGGCCAGCCGGTCGCCGGGGCGCAGGCCTTCGGCGATCAGCCCCTTCGCGACGGCGAGCACCTCCGCGGCGAACTCGGCGGCGGTGACGTCCCGCCAGGTCCCGTCCCGCTCCTTGCGGGCGAGTACGGGCTCCCTCGGCGCCTCCCGCGCATTGTCGAAGGGGATGTCCCCGAGGGACCCGTGGACCGGCACGGGGGCGAGCGGGGGCACCCACACCTCGCGGACCCGGCCCTCGATCACGGTCTTGACGGGCTCGACGGGCTTGAGCGGCTGGACTGGCTTGACGACCCTCACCAGGCTCGATTCGGCGGTCACGGCGTGCCTCCCTGGCAGGACGGAGTGTTACCGCCGGTAATTTACTTAGCGGTAACCACCCTGAACACCCCTGTGCCCGCCTTTTCACCGATGCTCCACGCCACGCCACCCGCACCCCCACCCCATGCTCACGGCTCCGCCCCCGGTGCACGTGGCCACCACGGAGCTGGGCTACCTCGGCGACACCTTCGCCCGCCCCTCCGGCGAAGCCCTCCCCTGGGTCGCGGAGGACGCCGAACCCAACGCGGACATGTGGGCCACCCCGGACCAGTCGCGCGCGGACGTCATCGGCCTCTACCACCGCGCGTGGGCGCACGCGGACGCGACGCTCGAAGCCCTCCCCCTGGACACGATCGGCACGGTCCCGTGGTGGCCGAAGGGCGACAACGAGGTGACCCTCCACCACGCCGTGATCCGCGTCGCCTCAGACACCCACCGGCACGCCGGCCACGCCGACATCCTCCGCGAACTCCTGGACGGCACCACAGGCATGCAGCCGACCAACCCCGGCCTCCCCCAAACCGACCCGGCCTGGTGGCAGGCCCACCACGCCCGACTGGACCAGGCGGCCCGGGAGGCCTGAGGAGGCCCGGGTCCAACGGGTCCAACGGGTCCAACGGGTCCAGCCTCAGCCGTACGGGTTGAGCGCCCAGAAGCGGACGGTGTCGCTGCGGCGGTCGAAGTCATCCCAGTGGCCCCCCTGCCGCAGGACCCACCAGATGGGCAGAACGGCCATCCCCGCCGCCGCCACGATCCACTTGCGCCGATCCAACACGACTCCCCCGTCCCCGACTTCGGGGGCAGCCTATCCGGCTCGAACAGCTCGCCCCCGGGCCGCGCGCGCAGGGTCCTCGCACCGCGCCCGATCGTCTGTCACACGCCTGTGACGCGGACTGGACTATTCCGCACACACAAGATCACTAATTTTCTGTCTGCAGCCAACAGCCCGAACTCAACGGCCTCCACCGGAAGAGACCACGGCATACGGCTCTCCTTCACTCACAGCCATGCTCCAAGGAGTCGTCATGCGTACCGCCCTCCGCGCCACCACCACCGCCCTCGCCCTCATCGGCGCGGTGATCGCCGCCCCCGCCGCGGCGTTCGCGGCCTCTTCCCCGGCCCCGGCCCAGCAGACCTCCCCCGACCGCAACCTGGTCGTCGCCGAGAACTGCATCAAGAGCCAGATCATCCCGTCCCTCTTCGACGGCCTGACCGTCAAGCTGACCAACAGCGCCCACACCGGCGCCAAGGCCCAGCTGCGCGACGAGAACGGCAAGGTCCTGGCCACGGTCGACCAGTCCAAGCCCGTGGACCTGTCCAGCGGCCTGAAGATCGACGGCGTGCTCTCCACCGCGCCCGTCTTCAAGCAGCGCACCCAGGGCGGCAGCTCCCCGTGGACCGCCACCGCGTTCCCGAAGCTGCCCAAGGAGTGCAACACCGCCGGCAGCCTCTACTCCACCACGACGTTCGGCGGCCTGACCGTCAAGACCTACAAGGCCGGCCCGCAGAAGTTCAGCTCGCACATCATCGAGAACGGCAAGCGCGTCGGCTTCCTGCACCCGGCGGCCACCGCCTACCAGGACGTCCGCAAGGTCGGCCAGCGCTACGTCCGCCTCACCATCGACGGCGAGATCCACAGCTGGACCGGCGCCACCACCGTCTCCCCCAAGCTCGGCGTCTACAAGGTCGCCGGCGGCACCAAGGTACGCCTGGTCAAGAAGGACGGCCTGTACGGCGTCCAGATGACCTCGCACGGCAGCTGGAGCAACTGGACCTACTACGCCAAGGGCAAGTCCGTCATCCTCCAGGACAACAACACCATCATCGTCCTGAACGCGAACGGCACCATCTCCAACTTCGTCTACGGCTTCGCCCGCCAGACCGCCCCGGTCTGGAACAACGCCTGACCATCGGCCGACCGGGTACCCATCCGGTCGGCTACGGCTCCGCCCGGACCTCTCCGGTCACGTACGCGGCGTCCCGCAGCAGTTCCTCGAGCGGCTGCGGTCGTGCGGCCCATTCTTCCCGCGCCCACTGGCAGCGGGAGCACGCGGACCGGCGCCGGTTCGGGCCACGGTCGCCATCGGCGGCTGCGCCGGGAATCGCCTTGCCCGGGGGCCACGGCCCTCGGATGATCTCCGCATGGACGATACTCCGCACCAACTCCCCTCCGACCTGCCCGTGTTGCGCGCCAAGGCGGCCGCCGCGGGCTTCACCCTGTCCTGCGAGGACCGTACGGGCAGCCTCCTGGCGGCGCTCGCCGCCGGTCGGCCCGGGGGCCGGATCCTTGAACTCGGCACCGGTGCGGGCGAGGGCGCCGCCTGGCTCCTCAGCGGCATGGACCCGGCCTCCCGCCTGACCACCGTCGAGCTCGACGCCACCGTCCAGGCCATCGCCCGGGAACAGCTGGGCACCGACCCGCGGGTGACCTTCGTGGCCGGGGACGGCGGCAGGTGGCTGGAGGACTTCGACGGGGCGCCCTTCGACCTCGTCTTCGCGGACACCTGGCCGGGCAAGTTCACGCACCTCGACCGGGCCCTGGAACTGGTGGCTCCCGGCGGGACCTACCTGATCGACGACCTCCTCCCCCAGCCCGGGTGGCCGCAGGATCACCAGGCCTCCGTCGAACGCCTCCTGGCCGAGCTGGCCGCCCGCGAGGACTTCCGGTGCGTGCGCCTGGCCTGGGCGAGCGGACTGCTGATGGCGGTACGGGCGTCCTGACAAGACCGCAGCCCCCGCCCGGACGGGGGCGGGGGCTGCGGCGGTTGGGCGGCGGGGCTCAGGCGGTGACGAGCACCTTCGCCGGGTCGGTGTCCGTGGCGTCGGACTCGGCCTGGCCCCCGGCCGGGGCCGGGTCGTCCAGGAGGGAGGAGGAGGCGGTCGCGTAGGCCGCCTTGTCCAGGATTCCCTCGCGGGCCGCGACGATGACCGGGACCAGCGCCTGCCCGGCCACGTTCGTGGCGGTGCGCATCATGTCCAGGATCGGGTCGATCGCCATCAGCAGGCCCACGCCCTCCAGCGGGAGGCCCAGCGTGGACAGGGTCAGGGTCAGCATGACCGTGGCGCCCGTCAGGCCGGCCGTCGCGGCGGAGCCGATGACCGAGACGAAGGCGATGAGGAGGTAGTCGGTGATGCCGAGCTGCACACCGAAGATCTCCGCGATGAAGATCGCGGCGAGCGCCGGGTAGATCGCGGCGCAGCCGTCCATCTTCGTGGTGGCGCCGAACGGGACGGCGAAGGAGGCGTACTCCTTCGGGACGCCGAGGCGCTCGGTGACCTTCTGGGTGACCGGCATGGTGCCGACCGAGGAGCGGGAGACGAAGGCCAGCTGGATGGCCGGCCAGGCGCCCTTGAAGAACTGGAGCGGGTTGACCTTGGCGACGGTCCACAGGAGCAGCGGGTAGACGCCGAACATCACGAGCGCGGAGCCGACGTACACGTCCACCGTGAAGGTGGCGTACTTGCCGAGCAGGTCCCAGCCGTACGTGGCGATCGCGGTGCCGATGAGACCGACGGTGCCGATCGGGGCGAGGCGGATGACCCACCACAGGGCCTTCTGGAGCAGCTCCAGCACGGACTCGGCGAGGCTGAGCACCGGCTGGGCCTTGGCGCCGAGCTGGAGGGCGGCGATGCCGGCGACGGCGGCGAGGAAGACGATCTGCAGGACGTTCAGCTCGGTGAACGGCGTGATGATGTCGGTCGGCACGATGCCGGTCAGGAAGTCCAGCCAGGAACCTTCGCGCTTCGGCAGCTTGCCGTCCTGCGGGGTGAGGCCGGTGCCGGAGCCCGGGTTGGTGAGCAAGCCGATGGCGAGGCCGATGGCCACCGCGATCAGCGACGTGATCATGAACCAGAGCAGCGTGCGCGAGGCGAGCCGCGCGGCGTTGTTCACCTTCCGGAGGTTGGTGATCGACACCAGGATGGCGAAGAAGACGAGCGGGGCGACGGCCAGCTTCAGGAGCTGGACGAATATGTCGCCTATCTGCTCCAGGGTCGTACCGAGCCAGCTGATCTCCTGGCTGCGGGAGAGCCAGCCGAGCAGCACGCCGAGCACGAGGCCGGTGACGATCTGGGCCCAGAAGGGGAACGAGAAGGAGGACTTCTTCGCCGGGGCGGGGGCCTCGGCGGCAGGGGTCTGCGGTGACGCGGACACGGACACTCTCCGGGTGGTTCTGCGGTTTCTGCGGTGGGGTGGTGGTGCGGTGCGGCAGCACCCGGAAAAGCGAAGAGCCGGGCGGGCGGGACCGCTGCTGTGCCAGAGCTGGTCGCGGAACTGGTCGCGGGACTCAGCGACAACAGCAACAGGCCGCGGACGCGCGGCGGCAGAGGTCGACGTGCAGGCGCGCCACGAGCGGAACGCTCGTGATCGTCTGGTGCGCTGCTGTCGTCAACATGTTGTACACGCTAACACTTCACCTTTGGGAATCTCAAAGTCTCCCTTTGGGTCGGCGGCCGCCGGAAGCGGGCCCCGGGCCCCGGCGAAATCCGCCAACTCCCCGTAGAACGCCGAAAGCCCCGGCGTCACGGGTGGCGAACCCGGAGCCGAGGCATTTCGGTGTGTGATGAAGCTAACTGGTCCGGTCCTACTGGCCGGCGCGCGCGGCCTCTTCGACCGCGTCGTCCTCCTGGCTGCGGTTCGCGGCGAGCTTGTCCTTCGCGCCCGCGACGCGTCCGGCGATGACCGCGGACATCTCGTCGCGCTGCTTGCGCAGCAGGATGAAGGAGAGCGGGGCGGAGAGCACGAGGGCGAGCAGCACGACCCAGGCGGGGTTGGCGTCACCGAGACCGGAGGGCACCCAGCCCAGCCGGACCAGACCTGCGACGAGGACGAGGCACCCGACGAAGATCCCCAGGCGCATCGCGGTGTAACGGATCGTCGCGCTCGGCTTGAGGGACACGGTGACCCCTTCTCTCTCGTCGTCCTACAGCGGTACGTGCCCGTCCAGTGAAGCACGCCCGGGCTACGGCCAAGGGCGCCGGGGGGCTTCGGCGGGACCGCGAAGCCGGCCCCCGGACCCTCGCCGCTAGGAGATGCGGACGTACGACCAGTTCGTGGCCTTGCCGACCTGCGACCTGTTGTCGAAGCCGCCCTTGCCGTTGCCCCGGTTCAGCCAGGCGCGGCCGTCCTTGCGAGCGATCCGGCGATCCGGTGGCCCCGTTGCGCCGGACTGTTCGAACAGATCAGGCGCAGGGTATAGCAGCCAAGATCGTCCCGACTCCCGTGCGAACCACCTAATGCAGCGGCAGAAGCATCGTGATGTCGTCGCGGTCGTCGCCCGGGGCCACGCGGACGGCGTCGGGCACCCGGCCTACCTCCTTGTAGCCGCAGGCGGCGTAGAAGTGCTCCAGGCCCAGCCCGCCCCGGCAGCCGAGGCGGATCGCCTCGATGCCCTCCATCGTGCGGGCGGCGTCCGCGACGGCGTCCATCAGCGCGCGGCCGGCGCCGTGCCCCTGGAGGGCGGGGTCGACCATGACGGTGTAGACCCAGGCCCAGTGCTTCTGCAGCCGGTGCTCGTTGGGGGCGATGACGGCGGTGGCGCGCACCCGCCCGGCGGCGTCGCGCCCGACGAGCAGGCGGCTGCGGCCCTCGGCGGCCGCGGCGAGGTGCTTGTCCACGTCGGGGCGAATGTCCTCGACGGCGACGGGCGGTACGAAGCCCACCGCCCCGCCGGCATTGGACACGTCGGTCCAGAGCGCGGCGAAGTCTTCGGCCAGGGCGGGGTCGACGACCGGGTCGAGGGTGAAAGTAAGGGTCATGGAGCTAGATTAGCTATTACGCACCGGGGTGCGCAAAGGGCCCCTGCCATCCCATGGGGAGGACCGGGGCCCAAGGCGTCACAACAGCGGGCGGGGCGTCAGACCCGCATCGCCTGCGGCGTCTCGCGGAGCTCCGCGTCCGGGCCGGGGTACTCGCGGATGATCTCGTAGCGCGTGTTGCGCTCGACCGGGCGGAAGCCCGCCTCGCGGATCAGTTCCAGCAGGTCCTCGCGGCCCAGCTTGTTCGGGGTGCCGTAGTTGTCCGCGTCATGCGTGATCTTGTACTCGACGACGGAGCCGTCCATGTCGTCCGCGCCGTGCTGGAGGGCGAGCTGCGCCGTCTGCACGCCGTGCATCACCCAGAAGACCTTCACGTGCGGGACGTTGTCGAAGAGCAGGCGGGAGACCGCGAAGGTCTTCAGCGCCTCGGCGCCCGTCGCCATCGTCGTGCGCGCCTGGAGCTTGTTGCGTACCTTGCCGTCCTTCATGTCCACGAAGTCGTGCTGGTAGCGCAGCGGGATGAAGACCTGGAAACCGCCGGTCTCGTCCTGCAGTTCGCGCAGCCGGAGCACGTGGTCCACGCGGTGGCGCGGCTCCTCGATGTGCCCGTAGAGCATCGTCGCCGGGGTCTTGAGGCCCTTGGAGTGCGCGAGGCGGTGGATGCGCGACCAGTCTTCCCAGTGGGTGCGGTGGTCGACGATGTGCTGGCGGACCTCCCAGTCGAAGATCTCCGCACCGCCGCCGGTGAGGGACTCCAGACCGGCCTCGATCAGCTCGTCCAGGATGTCGGAGGCCGACATGCCGGAGATCGTCTCGAAGTGGTGGATCTCGGTCGCCGTGAACGCCTTCAGCGAGACGTTCGGCAGCGCCTCCTTCAGCGCGGAGAGCGAGCGCGGGTAGTACCGCCACGGCAGGCTGGGGTGCAGCCCGTTGACGATGTGCAGCTCGGTGAGGCTCTCGTTCTCCATGCTCTTGGCCAGGCGAACGGCTTCCTCGATGCGCATCGTGTACGCGTCCTTCTCGCCCGGCTTGCGCTGGAACGAGCAGTACGCGCACGAGGCCGTGCACACGTTGGTCATGTTGAGGTGGCGGTTGACGTTGAAGTGGACGACGTCGCCGTTCTTGCGCGTGCGCACCTCGTGGGCGAGGCCGCCGAGCCAGGCCAGGTCGTCCGACTCGTAGAGGGCGATGCCGTCCTCACGGGTCAGCCGCTCGCCGGAGCGAACCTTGTCCTCCAGCTCACGCTTGAGCCCAGCGTCCATGCCGGTCCTCTCCATCTGTCCTCGTATCCGTCCCGCGCGATCCGCGGCGCGGTACGTGTGCCCCGCAACCGCGCCCCAACCGTACTCTCAGCGCCCTCAGACCTCCTCCGGCAGGCCCCCGACCCGGTTCTCCCACTTGGTGGAGAGCACGATCGTCGTACGGGTGCGCGAGACACCCTTGGTGCCGGAGAGCTTGCGGATGATCTTCTCCAGCCCGTCCACGTCGCCGACCCGAACCTTGAGCATGTACGAGTCGTCGCCGGCGATGAACCAGCAGTCCTCGATCTCCGAGAGGTCGCGCAGCCGGCGGGCCACGTCCTCGTGGTCCGCGGCGTCGGACAGCGAGATGCCGATCAGTGCCGTGACTCCGAGGCCGAGCGAGGCCGCGTCCACGGTCGCGCGGTAGCCGGTGATGACTCCGGCGCTCTCCAGCCGGTTGATCCGGTCGGTGACGCTGGGGCCGGAGAGGCCCACGAGCCGGCCCAGCTCGGCGTACGAGGCACGTCCGTTCTCACGAAGTGCCTGGATGAGCTGCTTGTCCACCGCGTCCATATACCTGAAGCCTTCCATTATTCGGCGATCCCTCAAGTTTACGTATAGAATCCAAGGCACACAGGGTCGACACCCTGTGAATCTTTCAACAGATCAAAGATGATCTGTTCAATCTTCAGGAGTGGTTCACCGTGTACACGATCGAGATGGCCTACGCGCACATGCGACAGCTCCAGGAGCTGGCCAACCGATCCCGCACCGACCAGCCCGCCGCCGCACACCGCGTCGACAAGACCCGTAAGCCGGGGCGCGCCAAGAAGCGCTAAGCCCCACCGCTTGCCTCCCGGGAGCGCGAGCCACCGAGCTCCCCTTCCCACCGGCGGTACAGCCCGTGCGGCACCCCTGCCGCGTCGAGCACCCGCCCCGCGACGAAGTCCACCAGATCCTGGATGTGCGTCGCACCCGCGTAGAACGCCGGAGAGGCGGGCAGCACCACTGCGCCCGCCTCGTCCAGGCTCACCAGATGCTTCAGCGTCTGCCCGCTCAGCGGGGTCTCCCGTACCGTCACCACCAGCCGGCGCCGCTCCTTGAGCGTCACGCTCGCGACCCGCTGGAGCAGGTCCTTCGACAGCCCGAGCGCCACCCCGGCCACACAGGCCGTGGACGCGGGCACGATCAGCATCCCCTTCACCGGGTACGAGCCGCTGCTCGGTCCGGCCGCCAAGTCGCCCGCGGGCCAGTAGCGCACGCCGTCCAGGTCGGGGCGCGCGAAGGTCGCGGGCTTGCCGTCGGCCCCCCGCTCCAGCCACTCCCCCAGATCGTCCCGCCAGTGCGCGTCGCGGAAGGCGATCCCGGTCTCGTCCAGCAGGGTCAGCCTGGACGCCCGGCTCACCACCAGGTCCACGCCCTCGCCCGCCGCCAGCAGCCCGCGGATCACGGCGGCCGCGTACGGCGTCCCGGACGCCCCGGAAACCCCGACCACCCACGGGGTGCGCTTGCCCTCAGTCATACCTCCGAGACTATCCGGCCACCGCCGGGGGGCACTGGCTAAGGTGTCCGCACGTTCAAGGGGTGGACACGGCGGGAGGGGTAGTCATGAGCGGAAGCGGAAGCAGTACACACCCGGGCGGTACGGGATCGTTCGCCTGGAGCCGGACCGGCAGGACCGGCCGGGCCGTGGCCGCCGCGAAGCTGATGGTGGGCTGGGTGGCGCTGCTGTGGCTGATCGAGGCCGTCGACTACGCCGCGGGCCACGCGCTCGACGCGTACGGGATCACCGCGCGGGAGGCCGACGGCCTGAGCGCGATACCCCTGGCGCCCTTCCTGCACTTCGGCTTCGACCACGTGGCCTCCAACAGCGTCCCGCTGCTGGTCCTCGGCTTCGTCACCGCGCTGAGCGGCATCGGCCGCTTCCTGGCCGTCAGCGCGGCCATCGTGCTGGCCGACGGCTTCGCGGTCTGGCTGATCTCCCCGCCCCACAGCATCACGGCGGGCGCCTCGGGCCTGATCTTCGGCCTCTTCGGCTACCTGCTGGTCCGCGGCTTCGTGGAGCGCAGCCCCCTGGGCGTGGCGGTCGCCGTCGTCATCGCCGCCGTCTGGGGCACGACCTTCCTGGCCGGAGCCCTCCCGACGGACTCGATGGTCAGCTGGCAGGCCCACCTCTTCGGCCTCCTGGCCGGCGCGGCGGTGGCTTTGGCGGCCCGGCCCCGGCCTGAGGTTGCGGCGGTCTAGGCTGCGGCGCCAGGGTCCACGGGGAGGCCGGCCGTGTCCACGGCGACCTTCCCGATACCGGTCTCCACGGTGACCGTCTCCCCGTACGGAATCACGTCGCGACCCCGGTAGCCCTCGGGCCCGGGGTTCCACAGGGTGGTGCACTGCGCCTTGTACGGGTCGAAGATCAGGTAGTGCGGGATGCCGCGCCGGGCGTAGGCCCGGTCCTTGACCTCGTAGTCGTTGCGCACGCTGCTCGGTGAGACGACCTCGATGACGAGCTCCACGAGGTCAGGAGGGTAGGCGCTGAGATTCCGGTCGGCCTCCGCCTCCGGGACGACCGCGAGGTCCGGGCAGAACTCGTTGTCGCCGTCGAAGGGAACGGCGACATCGCTGATGAAACCCCACTCAGACGACAGCTGGGCTTCCAGCGTGTTCCACAGCAACCGGATGGTCCTGGCGTGGTGCGGCTTCAGCGGACTCATCACGATGGCGCCCTCGACAATCTCCATCCGGTAACCGGGGAACATGTCCTCGAACCGGCTGAGCTGTGAGTGCAGGCGCTCGGTCTCCGAGACGGTCACGTCGGCCTCCCTGTCCATGCACTCGATGGTATGCCGCACGCTAGCCACCCGGGCAGGTCGCGAACCGCCGGATCCCGCAGGGCACACACGATCGAGCTACAGCGACAGCCCCCGCACCACCAGGTCCGCCAGCGCGCACACGAACAGGGCCATGCCGATGAAACCGTTCACCGTGAAGAAGGCGCGGTTCAGGCGGGACAGGTCGTGCGGGGTGACGATGGTGTGCTCGTAGACGAAGGCGGCCACGACGATCAGCAGGCCGAGCCAGAACAGCCAGCCCGCGCCGGTCGCCACCGCGTACCAGGCCAGCAGGCCCGTGGTGACGACGTGCGCGCCGCGCGCGCCCCACAGGGCGGCCGGGATGCCGTAGCGGGCCGGGACGGACTTGACGCCCTCCGCGCGGTCCGCCGCCACGTCCTGGCAGGCGAAGATCAGGTCGAAGCCGCCGATCCACACGCCCACCGCGAGGCCGAGGATCACCGCGTCCCAGGACCACTCGCCGGTGATCGCGATCCAGGCCCCGACCGGGCCCATCGCCTGGGCGATGCCGAGGATGGCGTGCGGGAAGTTCGTGAACCGCTTCCCGTACGGGTACACCACCATCGGCACCACGGCGACCGGCGCCAGCATCAGGCAGAGCGGGTTCAGCAGCGCCGCCGACCCGAGGAAGACGGCCAGGGCGATCCCGGCCCCGGTCCAGGCGGAGCGGACCGAGACGGCGCCGGTCACCAGCTCGCGCCCGGCGGTCCGCGGGTTCCGCGCGTCGATCTCCCGGTCGATGATCCGGTTGGCGGCCATCGCGAAGGTCCGCAGCCCCACCATGCAGATGGTGACGAGCAGCAGCTCGCCCCAGTGCATCCGCTCGTCGAGCGTGAACATGGCGGTCAGTGCGGCGATGTAGGCGAAGGGCAGCGCGAAGACCGAGTGCTCGATCATCACGAGCCGCAGGAAGGCCTTGACCTTGCCGGTGGCCTGCGGCGCGGGCCCGGATCCGAGGACCCCTTCGGCTGCGGATGTCATACGAGGGTTCTCCGGAAGTCTTCGAGGTCGGCCAGCAGGTCCGCCGTGGGGAGCGTGCCGAGCTCCAGGGTCCACGGGCCCGCGTCGTGCCCCTCGGGCGGGGTGACGTGGGCGGTCAGCTGCCAGGTGGTGGGAGACGGGCGCGCCTCCAGGCGCAGGAAGTTCCCGGCCTCGGCGGTGAACGGCTCGCCCGCGACCAGGGCTCGCTGGAGCTGCTCCGCGAAGTCGTCCGCCTCGATGTCCCGCGCGCCGGGCAGCTCGAAGCCGTCGCCCTCGCCGTCCTCGTCGAGCATCAGTGCCCAGACGTTGCCGGGGCCCGCGAACTCCTCCGGCGTCACGCCGGCCTCCGCGGCGGCCTCGCGGACGCCCGGGTCGGCCGGGTCGAGTTCCGGGCGCACCAGGGCCACGTAGACCGTGTCGGTGCCGATGAAGAGGGCGGGGCCACCCATGGCTACAGGACTCACAGTCCGTACTCCTTCCAGCGGCTGTCGACCAGGGCCGCGGTCGCGGGGTCGGACTCGACCATGTCAGGCCAGCCGCCGTCGCGGGTGTAGCCCTCCGTCGGCAGCTTCTTCGTGGCGTCGATGCCGGCCTTGCCGCCCCAGAACTGCTGGTAGGAGGCGTGGTCCAGGTGGTCCACCGGGCCTTCCACGACGGTGAGGTCGCGGGCGTAGTCCGTATTGCCGAGCGCCCGCCAGGAGACCTCGTGGAGGTCGTGGACGTCGCAGTCCTTGTCCACCACGATGATCAGCTTGGTCAGCGACATCATGTGCGCGCCCCAGATGGCGTGCATGACCTTCTGCGCGTGCTTGGGGTACTTCTTGTCGATCGAGACGATCGCGCAGTTGTGGAAGCCGCCCGACTCGGGGAGGTGGTAGTCCACGATGTCCGGGACGATGATCTTGAGGAGCGGGAGGAAGAAGCGTTCCGTCGCACGGCCCAGCGGGCCGTCCTCCGTCGGCGGCCGGCCGACCACGATCGACTGGATCAGCGGACGCTTGCGCATCGTCACGCAGTCGATCGTCAGCGCGGGGAACGGCTCCTGCGGGGTGTAGAAGCCGGTGTGGTCGCCGAAGGGGCCCTCGGGGAGCGTCTCCCCGGGCTCCAGCCAGCCCTCGATGACCACCTCGGCGTTGGCCGGGACCTGGAGCGGGACCGTCTTGCAGTCCACCATCTCGATCCGCTTGCCCGCCACGAACCCTGCGAAGAGGTACTCGTCGATGTCGCCCGGCAGCGGCGCGGTCGACGCGTACGTCACGGCCGGCGGGCAGCCGAAGGCGATCGCGACCGGCAGCCGCTCACCGCGCGCCGCGGCCACCGCGTAGTGGTTGCGGCTGTCCTTGTGGATCTGCCAGTGCATGCCGATGGTGCGCTTGTCGTGGCGCTGGAGGCGGTACAGGCCGAGGTTGCGCACGCCCGTCTCCGGGTGCTTGGTGTGCGTGAGCCCGAGGTTGAAGAAGGACCCGCCGTCCTTGGGCCAGGTGAAGAGGGCCGGCAGCTGGTCCAGGTCCACGTCGTCGCCGGTGAGGACGACCTCCTGGACGGGCGCGGAATCGCCCTTCACCTTCTTCGGCGGCACGTGCACCATCGAGCCGAGCTTGCCGAAGGCCTCGCGGACGCCGATGAAGCCCTGGGGCAGCTCCGGCTTGAGCAGGCCGCCGATCTTCTCGCTGATCTCGGCGTACGACTTCAGCCCGAGGGCCTTCAGCAGTCGCCGGTCGGTGCCGAAGACGTTCATGGCCAGCGGCATCGCCGAGCCCTTGACGTTCTCGAAGAGCAGCGCGGGTCCGCCCGCCTTGTTCACTCTGTCGACGATCTCCCCGACCTCTAGGTACGGGTCCACTTCGGCCTTGATGCGCTTGAGGTCGCCCTCCCGCTCGAGGGCCCGGAGCAGCGAGCGGAGATCGTCGTAAGCCATGCGGGCAATTGTGGCATCCCCGCTCAGAGCCCGAAGCGCGGCGGGGCCTCTACCCTGGAAGAGTCCACGGCGGGCCTGCCCGGCCCGCACCGTTCTTCTGGGGGTCGGTCCCACACCGTGCTGCGCTATCTGCCGTTCCTGCTGATCATCGCGCTGACCATCTACACCTTCATCGACTGCCTGAACACGCCGGAAGAAGAGGTCAAGCACCTTCCGAAGGTCGTCTGGGTCCTGATCATCCTGCTCTTCTCGCTCGTCGGTCCGATCGTGTGGCTCTTCGCGGGCAAGAAGCGGGTGCCCGGCGGCGCCGGCCGGCCGCGCCCGGGCCGCCGCACGTGGGTGGCGCCCGACGACAACCCGGAGTTCCTGAAGTCCCTGCGCGAGGAGCGGGACGAGACGGACAAGGACAAGGACAAGGAGTAGGGCCGGGCCGCCTCAGCCCGGCGCGTGGGGGCGGGCCTTCGCCGCCCGCCCCGCCGCCTGCGCGAAGGCCCGTACGGCGCCGGTGTCCTCGCCCGCGCGCCAGACCAGCCCGTACCCGACCGGGTCGGCGTCGGTCACCGGTACGTGGGTGACGCCGGGGCGGGCGTGGTAGGCCGCGGCGTGGGCCGAGGTCAGCAGGGCGCCCTGGCCGGCCGCGACCAGCATCAGCGCCTCCTGCAGGTTCGTCACCTCCGGGCCGCGCCGGATCGGCCGCCCGCCCGGGGTGCGCGCCGGGGCGTGGTGCTCGCGCAGGTACGCGGGCAGGCCCCCGGCGACGGACAGCAGCGCGACCCCCGCCAGTTCCTCCAGCGTCACGGAGTCCCGCGCGGCCAGCGGATGCCCGGCGGCCACGGCCAGCGCCCGCGCCTCCGTGATCAGCGCCGGCCCCTCCCCCAGGTCGGGTTCGCGGACCGGGAACTCGGCGAAGGCCACGTCGAAGGCCCCGCCGCGCAGTTGACCGTACGGGTCGGAGAGCGGCACCTCGCACACCTCGACGGTGATGCCGGGGTGCGTGGTGCGCAGGGCCTGCGCGGCGCGCAGGACGAGTTCGCCCGCGGGCGGGGTGGTGAAGCCGACGTGCAGCACCCCGTCCGTGGCGCGGGCCGTCGCCGCGGCCCGGTCCAGGGCGGCGGCGATGCCGCGGTGGTGGGGTTCCAGGTCGGCGCGGAGCTGGGCGCCGAGCGAGGTGAGGGCGACGCTGCGGCTGGTGCGCAGGAAGAGCCGGGCGCCGACGCGCCGTTCGAGGCGCTGCACGAGCTGGCTGACGCGGGCCCGGGAGAGCAGCATGCGCTCGGCGGTGCGGCCGAAGTGCAGCTCCTCGGCCAGGATCAGGAAGCAGTCCAGCTCATCGCGATCGGTAAGCATGGCTGAACGAACGTTGAGAGTTTCGCCGTTGTTCCCCCGCGGGCGGCGGGCGAGGGTTGTTGAGCCGGCAACTTTCCGCTCTTCCCTCTCCTCACCCTTCCCTCGATCCTGCGAGGTCTCTCCGTGAACTCCATCGATTCCATCCGCGGGCGCCGGCTCGGCGTCCTGCTCGTCCTGTGCGGCGCCATCTTCCTCGAAGGCATCGACGTCGCGATGCTGAACGTGGCCCTGCCCTCGATCCGCGCCGACCTCGGCCTCGAAACCGGCACGCTCCAGTGGGTGATGAGCGCCTACGTGCTCGGCTACGGCGGCTTCATGCTGCTCGGCGGCCGCGCGGCCGACCTCTTCGGCCGCCGCCGGATGTTCATCGGCTGGCTGACGGTGTTCCTGCTCTTCTCCGGGCTCGGCGGGCTCGCCACCGAGGGCTGGCAGCTGATCGCCGCCCGCTTCGTGACCGGGGTCGCCGCCGCGTTCATGACCCCGGCGGGCCTCTCCATCATCACCACCGGTTTCGACGAGGGGCCCCAGCGGGAGAAGGCGCTGCTCGTGTACTCGGGCACGGCGGCCGCCGGGTTCTCCGTCGGGCTGGTCGCGGGCGGGCTGCTCGCCTCGGTGGGCTGGCGCTGGGTGTTCTTCGCTCCCGTGGCGCTGGCCGCGCTGATCCTGGCGGGCGCGCTGGCCTTCGTACCCAAGGCTCCGAAGGAGCTGCCGGCCGGGCGCCGGGGCCGGATCGACGTGTGGGGCGGGGTGCTCGTGACCGCGGGTGTCGTGCTGCTCGTCCTCGGTGTGGAGGAGCTCGCGGCGCTGCCCGCGGTGGCGGGGCTGGCGCTGCTCGTGGCGTTCGCCCTCGTCGAGCGGCGCACGGCCGAGCCCCTGGTCCGGCTCGGCGTCCTGCGCTCGCCCGGGCTGCTGCGGGCCAACGCGGCGGCGCTGCTGTTCTCCGCCGCGTTCTTCGGCTTCCAGTTCCTGGTGGTGCTCTACCTCCAGGAGGTGCGCGGCTGGTCCACCCTGCAGACCAGCCTGGCGATGCTGGTGATCGGGATCGACGCGGTCCTCTCGCCGACCGTGGTGCCGAAGCTGGTGACGCGGTACGGGAACGGCCGGCTGATCTTCGGCGGCCTGCTGCTGGCGGCGCTGGCGTACGGGCTGTTCCTGCCGCTGGGCGCCGACTGGTCCTACCTGCTGATGCTGCCGAGCCTGATCCTGCTCGGCCTGGCCTTCGCCCTGGTCTACGGGCCGCTGACCATCGTCGCCACCGAGGGGGTCGCGGAGGAGGAGCAGGGCCTGGCGGGCGGTCTGCTGTACACGGCGTTCCAGTTCGGCGCGGCGCTCGGGCTGGCCGGGGTGACGGGGGTGGCGGCCGGCGCCGCCGAGCCCCTGGACGGGTACCGGGCGGCGCTGCTCGTCCCCTTCGCGGCCGTCCTGGTCGCCGCGGCCGTCAGCCTGCCGGGGCTCCGGCGGGGCTCACACCGCCCAGGGCAGGGGGCGGGTGCCCTCGGTGCCGGGTACGCAGACGAGGCCGTCGGCACGCCTGGCGACGTACACCTCGGTGTCGGCCAGGGCGTGCACGTGGCGCAGGACGTCCGCGGGTAGCACCACGGCCTCGCCTGGTGACGGGAACGCGGAAAGGGGCCGGGCGGCCTTTCGGCCCCCGGCCCCTTTCCGCGTTCCGTTCGGTCACAGCACTAGACGCCCGCGTACGAGTGCTTGCCGCTCAGCAGGATGTTCACGCCGTAGTAGTTCCAGATCCAGCAGGCGAACGCGAAGAGCGCGAGGTACGCGGCCTTGCGGCCCTTCCAGCCGGCCGTGGCGCGGGCGTGCAGGTAGCAGGCGTACGCCACCCAGGTCACGAAGGACCAGACCTCCTTGGGGTCCCAGCCCCAGTAGCGGCCCCACGCGTCGCCGGCCCAGATCGCGCCCGCGATGATCGTGAAGGTCCACAGCGGGAAGACGGCCGCGTTGATGCGGTACGAGAACTTGTCGAGCGAGGCCGCCGACGGGAAGCGCTCCATGACCGAGGTGGCGAACCTGCCGGGCTTGCCGCCCCGCACGAGCTTGGCCTCGTAGGAGTCGCGGAAGAGGTACAGGACCGCGCCGGCCGCGCCGATGTAGAAGACCGCACCGCAGATGATCGCGGTGGAGACGTGGATCAGCAGCCAGTACGACTTCAGCGCGGGGACCAGCTGGTCGCTGTCGGTGTAGAGCACCGTGGTGGCGATGCCCAGGTCGAGCAGGACCGTGGTGACCAGGAACAGGCCGAGCCAGCGGACGTTCTTCTTCAGCGCGAGGAGCAGCAGGTACGTGCCGACGGCCACCGTGGAGAAGGTGATCGAGAACTCGTACATGTTGCCCCAGGGGGCCCGCTCCACCGACATCGCGCGGGCGACGACGCCGGCCGCCGCGAGCAGGAAGCCCAGGGTGGTCAGCGAGACCGCGATGCGCCCGTACAGGTCGCCCTGGACGGTGCCGCCGGCCGCGCCGGGGCCGTCCGGGACGTCACGGGTGCCGGCGGCGCTGCGCGTGACCACCTTGGGCGTGTCGAGGACGGCGGTGCCGGCCTTGCCCCGCACCTGGACGGCGGGGGCGGCGGCCCCGGAGCCGGACGCGGCCCCGGCCTGGGTGAGCGCGGCGGCCGTACGGGCCACCTTGCTGCGGCTACCGAAGATCCACTCGGCGATGTGGGCGAAGAAGGCGAGGGTGTAGACCGCCATGGACGCGTAGATCAGGTTGTTGCTGAGGTGAGCCAGACTCTCGTTGGCTGCGGCCGCGAGCTGCATCACGCGCGCTCCCCTTCGACTTCTTCGGCTTCTTCGGCAGGTACGGCAGGTTCGGGTTCGGTATCGGCGGCCGGTGGCGCGGGCGGCGCCGCGCTCGGCGCCCGCTCGTGGAGCGCGCCGGCCAGGGCCGCCAGTTCCTCCGGGAGCCTGGCGGACTCGCTGCGGCCGAGGCCCGCCATCTCGACGACGGTCACGCCGTCCTTGCCGCGGAACGCGCGCACCCAGATCCGGCGGCGCTGGATGAAGAGGGAGCCCGCGAGTCCGGCGATGGCGGCGACGGCGCCCGCGAGGGCGAGGCCGCTGCCGGGCTGGTGGGTGACGGAGAAGGTGGCCCAGCGCTCGATGCCCTCGAACTTCACGGTGCCCTGGCCGTTCGGCAGGTGCATCGACTCTCCGGGGACCAGCAACTGCTTGAAGAGCTCGCCCTTCTCGTCCTTGAACTTCTCCATCTTCGACGTGTCGAGCTGGTAGACGTTCTGCGGGAGGCCCGAGTCCACGCCGAGGCTGCCGTGGTAGGCGTTGAGCGTCATCGCCGGACTGTCCAGTTCCGGGAACTGGGAGAACATCGTGCCCTGGCCCGTGCCCGCGAACGTCGGGATGAACCAGGCCTGGAAGCCGAGCTGCTCGCTCTTGCCGTCCTTGTCCTTGTACCCGTCGGTGACCTTGATGGCGCCGGCGGAGGTGAGGTTCCCGTCCTGCGGCAGCATCGGCACGGCGTCGCGGTAGATCACCTTGCCGGTGGGGTCGGTCACCGAGATGACCGGCGCGTAGCCGTGGCCGAGCAGGTAGACCTTGGAGCCGTCCACCTCCAGCGGCTTGTTGACCTGGATCTCGCGCTTCTCCGGCTTGCCGTGCGCGCCGTTGCTGAAGGTGACGTACGCCTTGAAGTCGCGCGGGGTGCCCTTCTGCGGGCCCGTGCGCTCGAAGGTGGCGTCGAACTTGTCCAGGGAGAAGGAGAAGGGCGGCAGGTCGTCGGGGTCGAAGAGGCCGCCGGCCTTGAAGTCGTCGTACTGGGTGAGCGTGTTCGAGAAACCCTTGCCGCGCAGGACGAGCTTGCCGCCCTCGGACTTGAAGTACTGGCCCCAGGCGAAGGCGATCAGCATGACGATCAGCGCCACGTGGAAGATCAGGTTCCCGGCTTCGCGCAGGTAGCCCTTCTCGGCCGAGACCGATCCGCTGCCCGCCTCCGTACGGAAGCGGCGGCGGCCGAGGAGGCCTCGGGCGGTGGTGAGCACCTCGTCCGGGGAGCTGTCCGTGCGCCAGGTCGTGTACGCGGGCATCCGGTTCAGCCGCTTGGGCGCGGCGGGCGGCCGGCCGGTGAGCTGGCCGACGAACTGCCAGGAGCGCGGCAGGATGCAGCCGATCAGCGAGATGAACAGCAGCAGGTAGATCGCGGAGAACCACACCGAGCTGTAGACGTCGAAGAGCTGGAGCTTCTCGGCGACGCCCACCCAGGAGGAGTGTTCCTTCTTCCAGGCGGCGACCTTCATCAGGTCGACCTGGTTCTGCGGGACCAGCGAGCCGGGGATGGACGCCAGCGACAGCATGAAGAGCAGGATCAGCGCCACCCGCATGGAGGTGAGCTGCCGCCAGAACCAGCGGGCCCAGCCGAGCACCCCGATGCCCACGGGGCCGCCGGGGGCGTCCTCCAGGGGGGCGGTGGACAGCTGTGCGCCGGCGGCCGCTTCCGCCGAGGCCTCCGCGGAGGCCTCGGCGGAAGCGGAAGCGGAAGCGGAATCCTCGGACTCCGGGGCATCGTGCGGCGCCTCGGTGGACGCCTTGTCGGTCGTACTCATGTCCGTGTAGTCCTCAGATCCCCACCGTGAAGCCGCTGGTCCAGCCCTGCATGTCGCTGACGATGCTGCTCCAGATTCCTGTGACGAGCAGCAGACCGGTCAGGATCAGCATGCCGCCGCCGATCCTCATCACCCACGCATAGTGCTTCTTCACCCAGCCGAATGCGCCGAGCGCCTTGCGGAAGGCGAGGGCGGTGGCGATGAACGGCAGCCCCAGTCCCAGACAGAAGACCACGGTCAGCAGCGCACCGCGGCCCGCCGTCGCCTGGTCGATGGAGAGGGTGCCGACGGCCGCGAGGGTCGGGCCCATGCAGGGGGTCCAGCCGAGGCCGAAGAGCACGCCGAGCACGGGCGCGCCGATCAGTCCGACGGTCGGCTTCTTGTGGAAGCGGAATTCGCGCATCGTCAGACCGGGGATGGCGCCCATGAAGAACAGGCCGAGCAGGATGACCAGGCCGCCCAGCACCCGGGAGATGACTTCCTTGTTCGCGTCGAGGGTCTGCCCGAAGTAGCCGAACAGCGCGCCGGTCGAGACGAACACGGACGTGAAACCGAGCACGAACAGGCTCGCGCCGCCCAGCATCCGGCCGCGGCGGGCCTCGGCGAGGTCGGCGCCGCCGACGCCGGTCACGTAGGAGAGGTAGCCGGGGACCAGGGGCAGCACGCAGGGCGAGAAGAAGGAGACCAGCCCGGCGAGCAGGGCGATCGGCAGGGCCAGCAGCAGGGCGCCGTTGAGGACGGTCGTGTTCACGCCGGTCGCTTCGGCCGCGAGGACGGTCCCCTCGAGCGGCCCGGAGAGCCCGGCGAGTCCGGTGAGTCCGGAGAGTGCGGTGACCACGAGGTCACTTCTCCGCGAGCAGCGGCTTGATCATCCCGCGCAGCTGCTCCTCGTTGACCGCGGCCAGGGTGCGGGCCGCGATCTTGCCCTCCTTGTCGAGGACGATCGTGGAGGGGATGGCCGCCGGGTTGAGCGAGCCCTTGGGGAAGCGCAGGACCAGCTTGCCGTCCGGGTCGTAGAGGCTCGGGTAGGTGATCCCGTAGGTCTCTTCGAAGGAGGTGGCGTTCTGCTTGCTGTTGTCCCGGGTGTTGATGCCGACGAAGGCGACGTCCTCGCCGGCGTCCGTCATCTCCTTGGAGACCTTCGCGAAGTACTTGGCCTCGGCTCGGCACGGCGGGCACCAGGAGCCCCAGACGTTGAGGACGACGACCTTGCCCTTGAGGGTGGTCGTGTCCAGGGTCCCGCCGTTGACGGTCTCGCCGTCGAGTTTGGGGGCGTCGACGCGCTTGCCCCGGGCGACGGTGGAGACGCCGCTGGAGCCCGTCACGTAGTTGCCGCCGGCGGAACCGGAGGATTTGCTGCCGCCGTTCTCATCGCCGCACGCCGTGAGGGTGAGTGCGCCGGCGAGGGTCACCGCGGTCAGCAGGATGGCGCGGCCGCTGGTCGAGCGGCTGCGGCGGGGGGCGCGGCTAAGGCTCATGTGAAAAGTTTCGCATGTGTGGTTTGCGGATCTTCCGCGCCCCCCGGGGGGTCTGCCAATCCGCTGGTCAGGTGCGGACCCGTTGCAGGTCAGACCGCCGCGAGATACGTGCCCCAGCCACCGGTCGGCGCCTGACCGGGGCCGAGCGTGCGCAGCTTGGCCAGAACCTTCGGGTCCTGGACGTCCAGCCAGTCGGTGAACTGCCGGAAGGATACGAGGCGTACGTCCTTTTTGTCCGCCATGCCCTTGAGGGACTCCTCGACGGCGTCCATGTAGATGCCGCCGTTCCACTCCTCGAAGTGGTTGCCGATGAAGAGGGGCGCGCGGTTGCCCTCGTAGGCCCGCTTGAAGCCGCCCAGGTAGGTGGCGGTGGCCTGGGTGCGCCAGGCCGGGTAGTGGGAGGGGACTCCCTTGGTGGTGTTCTTGGACTGGTTCGCGAGGATGTTGTAGTCCATCGACAGCACCTCGAAGGAGTGCCCGGGGAACGGGAGCGACTGCAGCGGCAGGTCCCACAGGCCCCCGCGCTTGACCGGCCACTGCTGGAGACCGCCGGGCGAGCTGGAGTCGTAGCGCCAGCCCAGCTTCTGGGCGGTGGGCAGCAGGTTGTCCTGGCCGAGCAGGCAGGGGGTGCGGGCGCCGACGAGCTCCTTGCGGTAGTCGAAGGGCAGCGGCTCGAGGTCGGTCCAGCCGGTGTTGGTGCGCCAGTTGGTGACGAAGGACACGGCCTGGTCGATCTCGCTGCGCCAGTCCTCGGGGGTCCACTTGCCGACCGAGCCGGAGCCGCCGCAGAAGTGCCCGTTGAAGTGGGTGCCTATCTCGTGGCCGTCGAGCCAGGCCTCGCGCACGTACTTGAGGGTGCTCCGGACGTTCTCGTCCTTGAGGTACCCGATGTCGGAGGCGCCGACGGGGTTCTTCGGCGGGCGGTAGAGGTGCTTCTTCGACTCGGGCAGGAGGTAGATGCCGGAGAGGAAGAACGTCATGGCCGCGCCGTGGTCCTTGGCGAGCTTGAGGAAGCGGGGGAAGAGCCCGTTTCCGATCTCGCCCGCGCCGTCCCAGCTGAACACCACGAACTGGGGCGGGGTCTCGCCCGGCTGGAGGGGTACGGGGGCGGCCGGCTGGTGCGGCTGCGGCCCGGTGTCGGCGGTGGACCCGTCGCCGATGGGCTTGACCGCCGGGCCGGTGGGCGGGGCGGCGCCCGTCGGATTGGCCGGGCCCGGGTTGCCCGTACCGGACGGACCGCCGACGTTGCAGCCGGCGATGCCGGCCGCCGCGGCGGCCCCAAGTCCGAGTCCGAGTACTCCCCTTCGACTGAAGCCGCGCATATCGCTCATGTAATGCATACAAACGGACATTTCACCGATGTCCAGGGGTGACACGGCCGCGTCCGGCAACTTGTATGAAATTAGGCAGAGTCTTGACCAAACGGGCACGGCCCGAGGGGTTGCGCCTCGGGTCGGATTGCGCTTCGGGTCGGGTTGCGCTTCCTTCAAGGCGGGCTGCACCCCGCACTCACGACTCCGGGCCCGACCCCCCAAGGGGGCCGGGCCCGGCAAACCCTGCCGCGCGGCCGGGGCTTACGCCCCGAACGCCTTGGACTTGCCCTTCACCGGCTTCGCCCCCGCGAGGAGGTGCGCCGGGACCAGGTCCCGGGCCGGCTCGCTGTAGCCCACCGACACCAGCCGGTCGCCCTGGTACGTGAACGAGGTCAGCGAGGCCAGCGTGCACTGGCGGCGGCGCGGGTCGTGCCACAGCCGCCGCTTCTCCGCGAAGCTCCGTACGATCCAGATCGGCAGCTGGTGGCTGACCGCCACCGCCTCGTGGCCGCGGGCCGCGTCACGGGCGGACTCGATCGCGCTCATCATCCGCACGACCTGCTCGACGTACGGCTCGCCCCAGGACGGCTTGAACGGGTTCGTCAGGTGCTTCCAGTTCTCGGGCCTGCGCAGCGCGCCGTCCCCGACACCGAAGGTCTTGCCCTCGAAGACGTTGCCCGCCTCCAGGAGGCGGCCGTCGGTCGCAAGTTCCAGCCCGTGCGACTTCGCGATCGGCGCCGCCGTCTCCTGCGCCCGCTCCAGCGGGGAGGCCACGACGTACGTCACGTCCCGGTTCTCCAGGTGCTCCGCGACCCGGTCCGCCATCTTGCGGCCCAGCTCGGAGAGGTGGTACCCGGCACGGCGGCCGTACAGCACCCCGTCCGGGTTGTGCACCTCGCCGTGGCGGACCACGTGGACGACGGTGATCTCGTTGCCCCCGGCGGGGGCACCGGCTCCGGTGCTCGCCCCGGTGCTCGCTCCGGCGCTCACGCGGTGGCCTCCGCGGCGGCCCGGGCGGCGGCCGGCAGGGCGGCCGCGATGCGCTCGATCGCCTTGTCGTCGTGGGCGGTGGACACGAACCACGACTCGAACGCCGACGGCGGCAGGTAGACGCCCTGCGCCAGCATCGAGTGGAAGAAGCCGTTGAAGCGGAAGGCTTCCTGCTTCTTCGCGTCGTCGTAGTTGCGGACCTCGTCCTCGGTGAAGAACACGGAGAACATATTGGAGGCGGTCTGCAGCCGGTGCGCGACGCCCTCCTTGGTGAGCGCCTCGGTGACCAGCCCCTGGATCTGGAGCGACACCGCGTCGACCTTCTCGTACGCCGCCGCGTCCAGCAGCCGCAGCTGCGCCAGACCCGCGGCCGTCGCGATCGGGTTACCGGACAGCGTGCCCGCCTGGTAGACGGGACCCGCGGGCGCCAGGTGACCCATGACGTCCGCACGGCCGCCGAACGCCGCCGCCGGGAAGCCGCCGCCCATGACCTTGCCGAAGGTCATCAGGTCGGGCTTGACCCCGTCCACGCCGTACCAGCCGGCGCGCGAGGTACGGAAACCCGTCATGACCTCGTCGGAGATGTACAGGGCGCCGTTGGCCCGGCACAGGTCGGCGAGCCCCTGGTTGAAGCCCTCCCCCGGGGTCACGACGCCCATGTTGCCGGGCGCCGCCTCCGTGATCACACAGGCGATCTCGCCCGGGTGCGCGGCGAAGGCCGCCCGGACCGATTCCAGATCGTTGTACGGCAGCACGATCGTGTCCCCGGCCTGCGCGCCCGTCACCCCCGGGGTGTCCGGCAGCGCGAAGGTCGCAAGCCCGGAGCCGGCGGCGGCCAGCAGCGAGTCCACGTGCCCGTGGTAGCAGCCGGCGAACTTCACGATCTTGGCGCGACCGGTGAACCCGCGGGCGAGGCGGATCGCGGACATGGTCGCCTCGGTCCCGGAGGACACCAGACGCACCTGCTCAACGGGCTCGATCCGCGCGACGATCTCCTCGGCGAGCGCGACCTCGCCCTCACCGGGAGTACCGAAGGAGGTGCCGCGGACGACGGCGGCCTGGATGGCCTCCACCACGGCCGGGTGGGCGTGGCCGAGGATCATCGGCCCCCACGAGCAGACCAGGTCGACGTACTCGCGCCCGTCGGCATCGGTCAGGTACGGACCGGTACCGGACACCATGAACCTGGGCGTTCCGCCCACGGCGCGGAAGGCGCGCACGGGAGAGTTCACGCCGCCAGGCGTCACGAGGGACGCGCGGTCAAAGAGAGTCTGCGAGACTTTGGCTTCATACGGGTACGGGTAGCTCACACCAGCCATGGTCTCATCAGGCCGCGACTGACTTGCGGACGGGCGTTTCACCGCGCCGCCCCGGGGGAGGTCACTGCCATGATGATCAGGCTGCGTGGCGGGGGTCACGGGGCCGGGGCAGGCAAGACCAGTCGGGTGGAGATATGCAACGCGGTGGTGGACCGGGCGAGGGCACGGACGGCCTGGACCCGCAGCGCGCCCGCGAACGGCGCCGCGGCAAGCACCGCCGTCGTGTCACGGACGCGGCAGAACACGTACCGGGCCCCACGCAGGACCCCGACGGCCTCCCCAGGGGCCGCGGCATGGGTGTGACGTACAAGTACTTCGGCGCCCCCGACGGGGCCACGGCCGCGCGCGTCCCGGTGACGATGCGGCCGGAGGAGCTCGGCGGCGACGAGCTCGGCATGGGCGGCATGTTCACCAAGATCAAGCCAGAAACCGTCGCCGCGATGGTCCTGACCGGCATCGAGGGCATACCCCTGCACAAGGTGCCCCCGCTGGAGCTGGTCGTCCTCCACCCCGACTACGCCGTCGTGAAGCTCCCGATGACCGTCGTCGACCCGCTGCGCGGCATCGGCGAGGAATCGGTCGGCGCCGCCGCCTTCATCTGGTCCACGGTCCCCGACCGCGGCGGCCCCCGCGACGCCTTCAACGTCTACCAGCTGCTCCACGAATGGCAGGACTTCAGCCACCGCCTCCACGAGGCCGGGCACCAGCCGTACTGCCTGGTCTGGCCCTGATCCGGCCTTCCCTCCCGGTGGGCGGCCCGGTGGGCGGCCCTCTGCGAGGGCTTCCCGGCGTCGCCCCCGATTGAGTGCCCCGGCCGTACAACCCAGCGGGATCTTCGGATGTCTCCCTTGCGAGTAACAGCCTTTCGCACCAGGGGGATCCGTGCATTTGCCTGCTTCCGTCCGTCCCGCGCGCGGCCGGCGCCGCCGCGGCCTGTCCGCGCTGGTCGTCGCCGCCGTCATGGCCGGCACCGCCCCGGCACTGGCCGCCGCCGCCCACGCGGCGGACCAGCCGCCGTGGACCAGCTGGTCGACCGTCTCCAAGGTCCGGGTCGACCCGTACACGCAGGGGCTCGTCCAGCGGGACGACGGCTCCGCGGTGGTGCTCTTCTACCAGGACGCCCTCATCTCCGGATCGTGGCGACCCGTGCTCCAGGCCGCCGTGCGCCCGGCCGGCAAGGACACCTGGGAGACCCCGAAGCAGCTGTCCTCGTCGGCCGCGTGGAAGGGACAGGGCGCCCTCACCCTCGTGGGCGGTGACGTGGTCGCCGCGTGGACCGAGTACCCGGACGACCCGGATCCTGCCCAGTGGGGCAAGGTGCCGCTCCGGCTCGTCACCTCCACCCTGAAGAACGGCACGTGGTCGGCGCCCACCACCCTCTTCGACCTGGACCAGAGGCTCGTCCCGACGGAACCCGACCTGGCCGCCGGCGCCGACGGCACCGTCGCCCTCACCTGGCAGCAGCGCAAGACGTACGGCACCGAGTCTTCCGTCTGGGCGGCCACCCGCACCCCCGACGGCACGTGGTCCGCCGCAGCCCAGGTGAGCAACGCCGCCGCGGACGACGACCCCGGGGCCGAACAGCCCGAGGCCACCGTCGACTCCGACGGCACACCCGTGGTCGCCTTCCGCCAGCTGAAGGAGAACGGCGGCTCCAGCATCCGTACGTCCACCCGCCCGGCCGGCTCGGCCGCCTGGACGGCGCCCGCTCCGGTCGCGGACTCCGCCACCGTGCTCGGCGAACCCCGACTGGCCGGCGGCGCCGGCCGCGCTGTGGCCCTGACGTGGTCCGAGCCGCTCAAGGGCGAGAACGACCGGCTGCTCCACACTGCCGTCGTGCCCGACGCGAAGGCCGACTGGCGACGTGCGCCGGACCTCAGGGTCGGCACGAGCATGTGGACGTCGACCTCCGAGCCGCTGATCAAGCCCGACGGCGACGTGACCCTGCTCTGGACCGAGGGGGGCAACAGCGATCACCACGTGGCATCCGCCACGCTGAACCACACGGACGGCAAGTGGTCCGGCGTCACCCCCCTCTCGCCCCCGGAGGACCATTCGGTCCTCCAAGACGCCGTCGTGGGCAAGGACGGCACCATCAGGGCCCTGTGGCTGGCCCGGAACGAGCTGTACCAGGCGCGCCTCAAGGACGGCGTGTGGTCGGGCGGCACCATGCTGTGGGGCTCGCAGGGCGCCGACTACGTGGACGGCCGGATCGCAGCGGGGCCGGACGGCCAGGCGACCGCCACCTGGGACATGGGCGGCGAGAGCGAGATCCACGGCCTCCGCAGCGCCCACACCACCAACGCACCCCTGACGGTCCGTAGCGCCGACGTCCCGTCGCTGTACGACCACTGGTCCGACAGCTGGCGCCCCCAGTGGCAGCTCAGCCGACCCGTGTACTCCTGGACCCTGACCTTCACCGAGGCCACCGGGGCCTTTCGGCGCACCATCAAGGGCGGCACGACACTGAGCCCCTCGGCGACCTGGGACGGCTACGGGGACGACGGGACCACCCACACCCCCAGCGGCCCCGTGAAGTGGACCCTCAAGGCCACGTCGACGGCCGGGGACACCAGTGAGCAGACCCTGGCCACCGGCACGGTCACCGTCTACAACGGCGCCTCCGCCTTGCGTGACCAGGGCAGCGCCTCCGGCAAGCCCGACGGCATCGGCGACGCGCTCGTCATGACCACCAACGGCGGCATCCGCTCGATCTACGGGAACCGCGCCACCGGCGCCTTCAAGGGCACCGGCACCGGCTACGGCTGGCCCGCCGGCACCCTGCCCATCCCGGTCAAGGGACCGGAGCTCCACCTCACCAACGACCTGCTGATCCGCAATTCCAAGGGCGAGCTGCGCCGTTACACCGCCAACCCGGGCGATACCTTCACGCCCAAGACCCCGAAGACGCTCATCGGCGGCGGCTGGAACCAGTACGACGTGCTGACCTCCCCCGGCGACGTCGCCGGCGGCGGTCCGGCCGAACTCGTCGCCCGCAACGCCTCGACCGGCGCCCTCTACCGGTACGCCCGCGCCAAGGACGGCCTCTTCGCACCGCGCGTGCAGATCCCCGGCTCGTACAAGGGCTACAAGAAGATCCTCGGCGCCGGCGACCTCAACGGCGACCGGTTCGGCGACCTGATCCTCCAGGACAAGTCCAACCGGCTGTGGCGCATGAACGGCAGCAGCAAGGGCACCTTCAGCGCGCCCGTGAAGCTCTCCGACAGCTGGGGCACGACCTACAACTCCGTGGTCGCCGCCGGTGACCTGAACGGCGACGGCCGCGCCGACCTGCTCGCCCGGGACACCTCCGGCGTCATCTGGCGGATCCCCGGCACCGGCAAGGGCACCTTCGGCAGCCGCGTGAAGGTCGCCACCGGCTGGCAGATCTACAAGGGCCTCTACTAGGCACTGGTACGGCACCCGCGTGCGCGGGTCCGGCCCCGGCGCCCAGTGCGGCGCCGGGGCCCGCCCCTGCTGCCGGGGCGCGGCCTCAGGCCGTCAGGACGATGCGGCCGCGCGTGCCCGGGTCCGCGAGGTGGGCGTGGGCCTTGGGCGCCTCCGCCAGGGGGAAGGTGCGCGCCACCCTGAGCGTCAGCTCCCCCGCGTCGACCAGCGACACCAGGCGGGCCAGGTGCGCGCCGTCCGCCGCCACTTCCTGCTCCACCACGCGGACGCCGCGCTCCGCAGCCGGGGCCGCGTGGGGGATCAGGCCGACGTAGGAGCCGCCGTCGCGGACGAAGGCCAGGGCCGGTCCGCCGAGGACCGCCGTGTCCACGACACCGTCCACGGCCGCGGCCGGAGCCCCGCCGCGCGGGACGAAGTGGGCCGCGCCCAGGGACCGTACGAGCGCCTCGTCATCGGCGCCCGCCAGGGCCGTCACCACGTAGCCGGCCCGCGCCGCCAGCTGGACCGCGAGCCCGCCGACCGCTCCCGCCGCGCCGGTGACCAGGACCGCGGACCCGGCCGGGAGTTCCAGCAGGTCCACCGCGCGGGCCGCGGTCAGGCCGCTCAGCGGCAGCGCCGCCGCCGTCACCTGGTCGACCGAGGCCGGGGCCGGAGCGAGCGCCGACGCGTCGAGCACCGCGTACTCCGCGTGCGTACCGAGCGGCTTGACCGGCCCGTAGTGCAGGCCGACCACCCGGTCGGACACCGCCCAGCCGTCCACGTCCGCGCCGAGCGCGTCGATCTCGCCCGCCACGTCCCAGCCGAAGCCGAGCCGCTGGCCCTCGCCGCCGAAGACCCCGGCCCGTACCGCGCCGTCGACCGGGTTCAGACCGGCCGCCCGGACCCGTACGCGGACCTGCCCGGCGCCCGGCTGCGGGACCGGCACCCGTACGACCTCGATGCGCTCGGGGCCGCCGAAGCCTTCGGCGACGGCCGCAACCATCGTCGTCGGGCCGGTGTTGCTGCTGGTGGTGGTGCTGGTCATCGCCATCGCCTCTTCCGCAGGTTCGCTCACTCGTTCGTTCTTTCCGGTGTTCCCGGTGAGAACTAACCTAGGGAGAGTTACTCTCGAATCGTAAGTACGCACCTGCGAGTGCGTACCCGACCCGGAAGTGGGGCACCCATGGCCACCCGTACCGCCGAGGCCCGCCGCGAAGAGGCCCGCGAGGCCTACGACGCCTTCCTCAAGGAGTGCCCCACCAGCCAGCTCCTGGCCCGCATCAGCGACAAGTGGGTCGGCCTCATCGTCAGCGCGCTCGCCCAGGCCGAGGACCGGACCATGCGCTACAGCGAGCTCGGCCGCAGGATCCCCGGCGTCAGCCAGAAGATGCTGACCCAGACCCTGCGCTCCCTGGAGCGCGACGGCCTCGTCGCCCGCACCGTCACGCCCACCGTCCCCGTCCGCGTCGACTACCGGCTCACCGACCTCGGCGGCAACCTCGGCTGCCTGCTCAGCTCCGTGAAGGAGTGGGCCGAGAACCACTTCGACGAGGTCAACGCCCACCGCGAGCTCCACGACGCCGCCACCGCGGCGGCGATGGACGCCTAGTGCTGTGACCGGGAAGGTTTGCCGGGCCCCGAGCCCCCGGCAGTACGGACCCGCGTGCGCGACCACATGCGCAGACGCCTAAATGCGCAGCCGAGCCCCGCCCCGCGATGGCATGCTGGCCCCGTGAACGGACCCGGCATTCAGCTCACCCTCGCCCCCGAACTGCACGTGTTCGCCGCGCCGGCGCGCCGCGGCGTCCGCGTGCCGACCACCACCGACGGGGTCTCCAGCCTCGGCCACGTCGTCGAATCGGCCGGCGTCCCCCTCACCGAAGTCGGCCGGATCCTCGTCGACGGCGCCGAGACGCCCCTCGCCCACGTGCCGCGGGCCGGCGAATCCGTCGAGGTCTTCGGAGTGGACCGCCCCCAGCACCTCCCCGGCGTCCCCGGGGACACCCCGCTGCGCTTCCTCCTCGACGTCCACCTCGGCACCCTCGCCCGCCGCCTGAGGCTGCTGGGCGTCGACGCGGCGTACGAGAACGAGGACATCGGCGACCCGGCCCTGGCCACCCGCTCCGCCGCCGAGCAGCGCGTCCTGCTCTCCCGCGACCGCGGACTGCTGCGCCGCCGCGAGCTGTTCGCCGGCGCGTACGTCTACAGCGACAACCCCGACGAGCAGGTCCGCGACATCCTGGGCCGGTTCGCCCCGGCCCTCGCGCCGTGGACCCGCTGCACCGCGTGCAACGGCACCCTGCGCGAGGCCGACAAGGACAGCGTCGGCGACAAGCTGGAGAGCGGCACGCAGCGCTCGTACGACGTCTTCGCCCAGTGCGCCGACTGCGAGCGCGTCTACTGGCGCGGCGCCCACCACGCCCGGCTGGAGCGGATCGTCGACGAGGCCGTGGCCGAGTTCGGCGGCGTCGGCACCCCGTAGGGCCTGTCGGATCAGCCCGGGGTCTTGCGCGGCCCGCCCGGTCAGCGCGGCCGGCCGGACCAGCCCGGCCGGCCCGGTCAGAACGCGTACGTGTCCCCCGTGTCCAGGGCCAGCACCACGTGCTCGTTGTTGGCGTGGTTCCGGTCGGTCGCGCCGCCGTTCCACCACGTGTCGACCCGCACCACCACCTCCGCGGCCGGCTCCTTCAGCCACAGCGCCAGCCCGATGTGCCGCCCCCGCCCGTGCAGCGGCAGCTCCCCGGTCTCGCACACCACCTCGCGCAGCCCGGCCCGCGCACAGCCCTCCGCCAGCTCCTGCCGGTCCGCGAGATCGACCGACAGGCGCAGCCGTACGGTCGCGTTCACCAGGGCGGACGGACCCTCGTTCTCCGGGACCAGCAGGATCCGCAGCCGGCCCGCGGTCAGGGCGACCCGCCCGTGATAGGCCACATCGGCCTCGGCCTCGGGCCCCACTCCGGCCCCGGCCCAGGCCCCGGCCCCGGCGCGGGCGTTCCCCACACCGCTCCCCAGCCCCCCGAGCAGCACCAGCAGCCCGGCCATCACCACACTCCGTACGGCACCTCGGCGCACCGCGACCACCTCCACGCGCGGACGCTAGCCCTCCCACCCCTCCGATGGTCGGACCATCACACGAACGAGGGCGAGCCCTCCTCCCCCGCTCGCGCATTCGCTCCGCATAGGGTTCCGGCCATGCTCATCGCCCGTTCCGCCGCCCTCTTCGCCCTCGCCGCACTCCTGGAGATCGGCGGCGCCTGGCTCGTCTGGCAAGGCGTCCGCGAGCACAAGGGCTGGGCCTGGATCGGCGCCGGAGTCATCGCGCTCGGCCTCTACGGGTTCGCGGCCACCCTCCAGCCCACGGGTGACTTCGCCCGCGTCCTCGCCGCCTACGGCGGGGTCTTCGTCGCCGGATCCCTCCTCTGGGGCGTCGTCGCCGACGGCTACCGGCCCGACCGGTGGGACATCGCGGGCGCCCTGATCTGCCTCGCCGGCACGGCGGTGATCATGTACGCCCCGCGCGGCCGGTGACGTGCGCGGCGACCGGCCTATGCTGGCCGGTACCCACCCGTACGAACACACGAACGCACGAGGAGCCCGCATGAGCACGGCCACCCGAACCGCCGTAGTCACCGGCGCGAGCAGCGGCATCGGCGCGGCCACCGCCCGGCAGCTCGCCGCGGCCGGCTACCACGTCGTCCTCACCGCCCGCCGCAAGGACCGCATCGAGGCCCTCGCCGCCGAGATCACGGCGTCCGGCCACTCCGCGACCGCCCACGCCCTCGACGTCACCGACCGCGCCGCCGTGGACGCCCTCGCCGCCTCCCTCGACCGCTGCGACGTGCTCGTCAACAACGCCGGCGGCGCCATCGGAGCCGACCCCGTCGCCACCGGCGACCCCGCCGACTGGCGCACGATGTACGAGGTCAACGTCATCGGCACGCTCCACGTCACCCAGGCCCTGCTCCCTGCCCTGACCGCCTCCGGCGACGGCACGGTGGTCGTCCTCTCCTCCACCGCCGGCCACGCCACGTACGAGGGCGGCGCCGGCTACGTGGCCGCCAAGAACGGCGCCCGCGTCCTCGCCGAGACCCTCCGCCTGGAGATCGTCGGGCAGCCCGTCCGCGTCATCGAGATCGCCCCCGGCCTGGTCAAGACCGAGGAGTTCGCGAAGACCCGCTTCCGCGGCGACGCGGAGCGGGCGGAGAAGGTCTACGCCGGCGTGGCCGAGCCCCTCTCCGCCGACGACGTGGCCGACACCATCACCTGGGCCGTGACCCGCCCCAGCCACGTCAACATCGACCTCCTGGTGGTCCGCCCCCGCGCCCAGGCCTCGAACACGAAGCTCCACCGCGAGCTGTAAGCCCCCTACCGGCCGGGCTACTTCACCAGCCCGGCACTCTTCAGGTGCGGCATCAGGGCCGCCGGCTTCAGCCCGGCGGCCTTCGCCGCGTCCAGGGCCCGCTTCAGGTCCGCAGCGAGCGTCGGCGTGAAGTGCAGCAGCACGATGTCACCGGCGTTCAGCTGCGGCGTGGCCGGCGTCTCGCTCCACGTCGTGAAGTCGTGCGTCCACGTGATCAGCGCCTTGACCCCGCACGCCTTCGCGGCCAGCCGCACGTCGTCGTTGACGGCCCCGTACGGCGGCCGCAGCAGCTTCGGCTCCCGCCCGAACGCCGCGGCGACCTGCTCCCCGGCCCCGCACACCTCGGCGTCCTTGCCGGCGGCGTCCAGCGTCGTCAGATCAGCATGATTGACGGTGTGGTTCTCCACGTTCACCGACCGCCCCTGCGCGAGCAGCCCGGTGAAGTACTGGGCGTCGTACGAGAACGCCCCCGGCAGCAGGAACAGCGAGGCGGGCACGCGCTGATCGACGAGCGTCTGGGCAACGGCCGGATCGTGCGCCCACCCGTCGTCGATGGTGATGAACACGACCTTCTCGCTGGTCGGCACGTGCGACACGACGGGCGGCAACCCGACGGCCCGCGAAGCCGCGGCAGCGGCCGGAGCGGCAACCGGGGCGACATCCTCGGCCCCAACGGCCCCGGCCGCCTGAGCGGCACCAACGGTGAGCGACAACGACGCGAGCGCGGCAAGAACCGCACGGGATCTCCACATGCGGCACACCTTGGTCTAGACCAACTCTCGGCGTCAAGACCCCGGACCGTGACTCGCTCCCGGCGAATCCGCCTGCGCCTTAACGGAGTTGACGACTCCGACCTTCCCGCGGGGCCGGATGTGCCCGTACGGGTGAAGTCGAGCGAAATGTCGACGTGCCGGACTACGCTCCGGAAGCGTGAGCCGCGAAAAGGAGGAAGCTATGGCCGTGATAGAGCACGAGACCACGATCGCGGAGGCCGCCGATCGACTCTCCAGGGAGCTTCCCGGACACCGAGTGGAGATCCTCCAGGGAAGGCTCACCGTGACACCACCCGCGGACGGGTCACACGCACTGTCGCTGAGCTGGCTCATCGAGAAGTTCTACGACGCCGGCGCCAGAAAGGCGGGGCTGCGGTACGTCCAGGGCATCGGCCTCTGGTTGCCGACCGGCCCTGACGATTACGCCATCCCGGACTTCTCCCTCGTCGAGGCGGACTTCCGGGACCACAAGGTCGAGAAGAACTGCTACGCACCCGACGTCTTCCGACTGGTGATCGAGGTTACTTCGTCGAACTGGGCGGACGACATCGGCACCAAGGTGGAGGGTTACGCCCGGGCCGACGTCCCCGTCTACGTCATCGCCGACCGCCACCACGACGAGGCCGTCCTCTGCACGGACCCGCGCAACGGCAAGTACCGCCTGCGCAAGAGCTACAAACGGGGCACCTCCATCCCTCTTCCCGAATCCATCGGGGTACCCCTGGAACTCTCCGTAGACCTCCTCCTCGACGGAGACGAGCCCTGAGACCTCACGTGGAGGGGCCCGGACCGACCTCGGTCCGGGCCCCTCCGCTCCCCCGCTCACCTGCGGGCGTCAGCCCTTCACGCAGATGACCTGCTTCAGCTTCGCCACGACCTCGACGAGGTCGGTCTGCTGGTCGATGACCTGCTCGATCGACTTGTACGCGCCCGGGATCTCGTCCACTACGCCGGAGTCCTTGCGGCACTCCACGCCCTTGGTCTGCTCGGCCAGATCCTTCGCCGAGAACCGCTTCTTCGCGGCCGTCCGGCTCATCTTCCGGCCCGCGCCGTGCGAGGCCGAGTTGAAGGACTTCTCGTTGCCGAGGCCCTTCACGATGTACGAGCCCGTGCCCATGGAGCCGGGGATGATCCCGTAGTCACCGCTGCCGGCACGGATCGCGCCCTTCCGGGTGACCAGCAGGTCCATACCGTCGTACCGCTCCTCCGCCACGTAGTTGTGGTGGCAGCTGATCTCCTGTTCGAAGGAGACCTTGGCCTTGCGGAACTCCTTGCGGATCACTTCCTTGGACAGGCTCATCATCACGGCGCGGTTGTACTTGGCGTACTCCTGCGCCCAGAAGAGGTCCTCCCGGTACGCCCGCATCTCGGGCGTGGCCGCGAGGAACACGGCGAGGTCCCGGTCAACCAGTCCCTGGTTGTGCGAAAGTCCGCGGGCCACCCCGATATGGAAGTCGGCCAGCTCGTTTCCGATGTTCCGGGAGCCCGAGTGCAGCATGATCCACACCGAATCGGACATATCAACGCAAAGCTCCCAAAAGTGGTTGCCTCCGCCCATAGTCCCCAATTGCCGCATGGCGCGATCGTGGCGGAACTTCACCGCATCGGCGAGGTAGTCGAACCGCTCCCACAGATCCCCGAACCCCCGCTCCGAGAACCCGTACAGCCGCCCCGGATCCACCGCCTCCCGGTGCATCCCCGCCCCCACGGGGATCGCCTTCTCGATCTGCGAGCGCAGTCCCGACAGGTCCCCCGGGAGGTCGTTCGCGGTCAGCGAGGTCTTGACCGCCGACATGCCGCAGCCGATGTCCACGCCCACCGCCGCCGGGCAGACCGCGTCCTTCATGGCGATGACCGAGCCGACCGTGGCGCCCTTGCCGTAGTGGACGTCCGGCATGACGGCGAGGCCCTTGATCCAGGGAAGGCCGGCGGTGTTCTGGAGCTGGCGCATCGCGCTGTCCTCGACCGACGCCGGGTCGGTCCACATCCTGATGGGGACCTGCGCCCCGGGAACTTCTACGTACGACATTTCACCCTCAACACCCCGTCAACACCACAAAAGTCTGAAAACGCAAAAGCCTCGCTCATGTCCTCAAATACGACATGAGACCGGCGCCGGCACCAGCGTGTGCGATAGACATTGTGTCCAGCCGCGCCCCAACCGCGGCAACGCATTTTCCCGAAGGGAGCCGGTGGAACGTGCAGCGCAAGACGGTACGAGTACGTGGAGTCCTGCCAGCCATCGCGATGCTCACCGCCCTCACGGCCGGCCTCACCGCCTGCACCGACGGCGGCGGTGGAGTCGGAACCACCAGCGACGCGAAGGGCGGCGCGAACTCCGGTGCGCTCGCCCAGCCCGGCAAGTACCGCAGCCTGCCCATGCCCTGCAAGGCCGCCGACTCCAAGAAGGTCAAGGCGATGCTCCCCGCCGCCGAGGGCCTCGCCCCCGAGGCCCTCGAAGCGCTCTACGCCGGGGTCGCGGACGCCTCGTACGACGCCGACCGGCGCGTCGGCTGCCGCTGGTCCGCGCAGACGCAGACCGAGACACGGCTGCTGTCGGTGGACTTCGAGCGCGTGGTCTCGTACGACCGGGCCACCACGAGCGACGACGACAAGGCGCACCAGGTCTACGGCCGCCAGCTCACCGCCGCCAACCTGCCCACCCCGGGACCGTCGGCGAGCCCGACCCCGTCCGGGTCCGGGTCCGGGGCCCCGACGCCCGGTGCCCCCGGAGCCCCCGGTGCGACGCCGAGCCCCGCACCGACGGCCAGCACGAGCCCTGTCACGAGTACCGGTCCCAGCGCGAGTACCAGCCCCTCCGCCCCGCCCGAGCTCGGTTCCCGGGTCCTCGACGGGCTCGGTGACGAGGCCTTCCTCGACGACGACCTCGCCGCCGCCGGGGCCACCGCCGCGCAGGCGCGCACGGTCCGCATTGTGTTCCGTACCTCGAATGTCATCGTCACCGTCGAGTACAGCGTGCAGCCGGCGCTCCCCGGCACGGTCCCGCCGAGCGGTGAAACCCAGGACAGGGCAAGGCAGTTGGCGCAGGCTCTCGTGGATCGGTTCAACGACTAGCCGGCCGCGCCCCAGGGGGGCGTACGGGTCCGTGGTGACGGCGCGCACAGCAGCCGGGCGCCGGGTCGGGCTACCGTTGCTCGGGTCCCGCGCCCGCAAGAGGGACCGAACGAGCCCGCACGAAGACCCACAACGTCTGAAGGAATCATGCACCGATCAGCCTCGCGCCTCACCCGCGTCCTCGCCTGCGCAGCCGTCCCGGTGATCCTCACGGTCGCCGGCTGCTCGTCCGACTCGGGCGAGAAGTCGGGCTCCGGCAGCGGCAAGAAGTCCGACGCGTCCTCGTCCGCCCAGGCGAGCGCCAAGCCCTCCAAGGAGGCGCTGGAGAAGGCCGTGTACGCCACGCTGCCGGAGCCGTGCAAGGTGGTCGCCGCGAAGACGATCGAGACGATCGTCCCGAAGGCGAAGGACGCGGGCGGCACCGCCGCCAAGTCCAACGACCTCACCAGCCGTGCCACCTGCACCTGGAACGGTCTGGACGAGGCCGGTCTGAAGGGCTCGCAGTACCGCTGGCTCTCGGTCTCGCTGGTCCGCTACGACTCCCTCGCCTCGGTCGGCACCGGCAGCAAGCGCGCCGAGGACGAGTACGCGAAGCAGGTCGAGAAGGCGAAGGCCGTCGAGGGCGCGGAGAACGTGAAGCCGCAGGAGGCGGGTGGCATCGGCGACCAGGCCACCTCGGTCACCTTCACCACCAAGAAGGACGGCGACTTCTTCAACACCTCCGTCATCGCCCGCACGCACAACGTCGTCATCACCCTCGACTACAACGGCACGGCCTACGAGGGAGCGGCCGCTCCGGACCAGGCCAAGCTGCTCGAGAGCGCCATCGCGGCGGCGAAGGAGACCGTGGCCTCGGTCGCGGCCGCCAACGAGGCGAAGCAGCCGGAGCAGTCGGCCCAGCCGGAGCAGTCGCCCTCGCCCTCGAACTCCTAGATCGCACCCCGACGTCGGCGGACCCGGTGCCCGGAAGCCCCGGGTCCGGACCGCCGACGCCCCTGTGCCCGTACGCGCGTACGCTGTGCCCTGCCGTAGCTCGACAAGGGGAGGGGATCGCGGGTGGCCGCGATGCAGCTGACTCGTACGCACCGGATACTCATCGCCATCGTCGTGGCTGGTGCCGTCGTCATTGCGGGGATCGGATTCGCGGGTTCGTACTCCGCGGTGCGCGCCCTCGCCTTGCAGAAGGGCTTCGGTACCTTCTCGCTGGTCTTCCCGATCGGCATCGACATGGGCATCTGTGTCCTGCTGGCGCTGGACCTGCTCCTGACGTGGATCCGGATCCCGTTCCCGCTGCTGCGCCAGACGGCGTGGCTGCTGACGGCGGCGACGATCGCCTTCAACGGCGCGGCCGCCTGGCCCGACCCCCTCGGGGTCGGGATGCACGCCGTGATCCCGATCCTGTTCGTGGTCACCGTGGAGGCGGCCCGGCACGCGGTGGGCCGGATCGCGGACATCACCGCGGACCGGCACATGGAGGGCGTCCGCCTCACCCGCTGGCTCCTGTCCCCGGTCCCGACCTTCAAGCTGTGGCGCCGGATGAAGCTGTGGGAGCTGCGTTCCTACGAGCAGGCCGTCGGCATGGAGCAGGACCGCCTGATCTACCAGGCCCGCCTGCAGGCCCGCTACGGCCGTGCCTGGCGGCGCAAGGCCCCCGTCGGGGCCCTGATGCCGCTGCGCCTGGCCCGCATAGGCGTACCCCTCTCCCAGACCGCCCCCGAAGGCCTGGCGGCGGCGGGCATCGACCCCCTCCTCATCCCCCCGGCTCCGAGTCCGGCTCCGGTCCCGGTCCCGGACCAGGCGGCTCCGGCCCTTCCGGCGGGCGCCGAGGGCGCGCAGCAGGCGGCGGCCGCGCCGGGGACGGCCATCGCCGTCGCCGGACCCGGCCACGGAACCGGCCCCGGAACCGGCCCCGCCCCTGCTCCCGTTCCCGTTCCCGGCGGTGCCGCGCAGCCCCAGCAGCTCGCCGGGCCGGGTCCCCAGTACGTCCAGGGGCCGGGCGGGGTACAGGTTCCGCAGGGCCACCCCGACGCGGCGCCCTTCGTGGTGGACCCGACCGCGATGCCGGCCGCGCACAACAGTGCGTGGTTCGCGGCGCCCCGCGCGCCGCAGGCGGCGTACGAGGGTGGTTACAACCCGCAGTACGTCGAGGGTCTGGAGCCGACTCCGGTGATGCCCCCGACGGGCCCGGACCAGGACCAGGGGCAGCAGGCGCCCGAGCAGCAGGAGCTGCCGATACCGGGTCCCCGCCAGGAGGAGCCCGTCCCGGAGGCCCAGGCCCAGGCGGGAGCCGAAGCCGAAGCCGAAGCGAACATCGACGACGTGAAGTTCAGGGAAGCCGCGTACGAGGTCGTCCGTGCCTACATCGACGAGTTCTCCGGCTTCCCGACCCCGGAGCAGGTGGACATACACCTCTCGGACCGCTACGGGATCGTGCACCCGCGCAGCGCGTCGATGATCCGCCGACTGATGCCGGAGCTGAAGCAGCGCTACCAGCGCGACCTGGAGAGCGAGCACATCGCGTAGCCCCGTACTCGCAGCACTCGTAGCCCTCGTACGGGAAACGGAAGGGCCCGCACCCCCGAGGGGGTGCGGGCCCTTCTCACGTCGTGCCGACGCGGAACCTCAGGCGGCGAGCAGCTTGCGCACCCGCTCCGCCCCGACCGCGAGCAGCAGCGTGGGCAGGCGCGGTCCGGTCTCGCGGGTCACGAGGAGCCGGTAGAGCAGCGCGAAGAAGGTGCGCTGGGCGACCTTGAGCTCCGGGGTCGGCTTGGCATCCGGTTCCAGGCCGGCCATCACCTTCGGCACGCCGTAGACGAGCGTGGTGAGCCCGTCGAGGGACCAGTGCGAGTCGAGGCCGTCGACGAGGCGGCGCAGGGACTCGCGTCCCTCGTCGTCCAGGGTGGACAGGAGCTCTGCGTCGGGCTCCTCGCGCACCAGCGTCCGCTGGTCGGCCGGGACCTGGGTGGTGATCCAGTTCTCGGCGCGGTCCAGGCGGGGGCGTACCTCGTCGAGGGAGGTCAGCGGCCGGTCCGGCTCCAGGTCGCTGAGGATGCGCAGGGTCTGCTCGTCGTGTCCGCCGGTGATGTCCACGACGGAGGCGAGCGTCCGGTAGGCCATGGGGCGCGGGGTGCGCGGCAGCTCGTGGGAGGCGACGCGTACGGCGCGGGCGTGGGCGGCGGCGTCGGCGGGCAGCACGGTGCCGTCGGCGACCTTGGCCTCCAGCTTGTCCCACTCGTCGTAGAGCCGCTGGATCTCCTGGTCGAAGGCGATCTTGAAGGACTGGTTGGGCTTGCGGCGGGCGTAGAGCCAGCGCAGCAGCTGCGGTTCCATGATCTTCAGCGCGTCGGCCGGGGTGGGGACCCCGCCCTTGCTGGAGGACATCTTGGCCATGCCGCTGATGCCGACGAAGGCGTACATCGGCCCGATCGGCTGTTCGCCGCCGAAGATGCCGACGATCTGGCCGCCGACCTGGAAGGAGGAGCCGGGCGAGGAGTGGTCGACGCCGGAGGGCTCGAAGATCACGCCTTCGTAGGCCCAGCGCATGGGCCAGTCGACCTTCCAGACCAGCTTGCCGCGGTTGAACTCGCTGAGCTTGACGGTCTCGGTGAACTCGTCCTCGGTGCAGACGTAGGTGAGCTCGGTGGTCTCGTCGTCGTAGGACGTCACCTTGGTGAAGTCCTTGCCGCACTCGGCGCAGTACGGCTTGTACGGGAAGTACTCGGTGCCCTCCGCGCTGCCGTCGTCCTCGGCGGCCGCGCCCGAGCCCTCGGCGGCTTCCAGCTCGGCCTCGTCGACCTGCTTCTGCTGGGGCTTCTTGCCGCCGGGCTTGGCCTTGGTCCGGTACTGGTCGAGGATCGCGTCGATGTCGCCGCGGTGCTTCATCGCGAACAGCACCTGCTCGCGGTAGGTGCCGGCGGTGTACTGCTCGGTCTGGCTGATCGGGTCGTACTCGACGCCGAGCTCGGCCAGCGCCTCGACCATGGCGGCCTTGAAGTGCTCGGCCCAGTTCGGGTACGCGGATCCGGCGGGGGCGGGCACGGCGGTCAGCGGGCGGCCGATGTGCTGGGCCCAGGACTCGTCGATGCCGGGGACGCCGGCCGGGACCTTGCGGTACCGGTCGTAGTCGTCCCAGGAGATCAGGTGGCGGACCTCGTGGCCGCGGCGGCGGATCTCGTCCGCGACCAGGTGCGGGGTCATGACCTCGCGGAGGTTGCCGAGGTGGATCGGGCCGGAGGGGGAGAGGCCGGATGCGACGACGATGGTTTTGCCCGGGGCTCGGCGCTCCGCCTCGGCGATGACCTCGTCCGCGAAACGGGAGACCCAGTCGGTCTCGGTGCTGCTCGGGGCGCTCTGAGCCACGACACGTCCTTCGTTCTCGAATGCTGGCTTCTCGCCATTCTCCCAGACGGAAGGGAGCGCTCCGAGGTTTACCGGCGTCACCGCATCGCCCGTATATCCCGGGATGTGGACAGCCCTCGCGTGGGATACTCGGTCCTTGTCGGAAACCCCAATCGAAACCCCCAGTGCACGCTCACGCACGACCTCACAGGAACGGCAGCTCATGGCCTCGGTCCCTTCCCTCGCTTCTTCCGTCAACCAGCGCGTCGCCGACGCACTCGCCTCCGCCCTGCCGGACGCCGGTGCGAGCGACCCGCTGCTGCGACGAAGCGACCGGGCCGACTTCCAGGCCAACGGCATCCTGGCGCTCGCGAAGAAGGCCAAGGCCAATCCGCGCGAGCTGGCGACGACCGTGGTCGAGGGCATCGACACCGCCGGCCTGATCCGGGAGATCGAGGTCTCGGGTCCCGGTTTCCTCAACATCACGATCACCGACAGGGCGATCGTGGAGACCCTGGCGGCCCGTGCCGCGGACGACCGTCTCGGTGTGCCGCTCGCGGCGAAGCCGGGTACGACGGTGATCGACTACGCGCAGCCGAACGTGGCCAAGGAGATGCACGTCGGCCACCTGCGGTCGGCGGTCATCGGCGCGGCCATGGTGGAGATCCTGGAGTTCACCGGTGAGAAGGTGGTTCGCCGCCATCACATCGGCGACTGGGGCACCCAGTTCGGCATGCTCATCCAGTATCTGCTGGAGCACCCGCACGAGCTGGACCACAAGGCGCAGGACGGCGGCGAGGTCTCCGGTGAGGAGGCCATGTCCAACCTGAACCGTCTCTACAAGGCCTCGCGCACGCTCTTCGACTCCGACGAGGAGTTCAAGACGCGGGCCCGGGCCCGGGTGGTGGACCTCCAGGCGGGCGAGCCGGAGACCCTTGCCCTGTGGCAGCGGTTCGTGGACGAGTCGAAGATCTACTTCTACTCCGTCTTCAACAAGCTGGACATGGACATCCAGGACCCGGACGTGATCGGCGAGTCCGGCTACAACGACATGCTGGTGGAGACCTGCAAGCTGCTGGAGGAGTCGGGCGTTGCCGTCCGTTCCAACGGGGCGCTCTGCGTGTTCTTCGAGGACGTGAAGGGTCCGGACGGCAACCCGACCCCGCTGATCGTCCAGAAGTCCGACGGCGGTTTCGGCTACGCCGCGACCGACCTCTCGGCGATCCGCGACCGGGTGGGCACGCTGGGCGCGACCGAGCTGATCTACGTGGTCGACGCGCGGCAGTCCCTGCACTTCAAGATGGTCTTCGAGACGGCCCGCCGGGCGGGCTGGCTGAATGACGAGGTCAAGGCCGTGCAGCTGGCCTTCGGGACCGTGCTGGGCAAGGACGGCAAGCCGTTCAAGACCCGTGAGGGCGAGACGGTCCGGCTGGTGGACCTCCTCGACGAGGCCGTCGACCGGGCCACGGCAGTCGTCCGGGAGAAGGCGGAGAAGATCGGCCTGACCGAGGCGGAGATCCTCGAGAACGGCCGGTACGTGGGCATCGGCGCCGTGAAGTACGCGGACCTGTCCACCTCGGCCGCGCGCGACTACAAGTTCGACCTGGACCAGATGGTCTCGCTGACCGGTGACACGTCCGTGTACCTCCAGTACGCGTACGCCCGCATCAAGTCGATCCTGCGCAAGGCGGGCGAGGCGGGCGACCGCAAGCCGGTGGCGCACCCGGAGCTGGAGCTGGCGCCGGCCGAGCGCGCGCTGGGTCTGCACCTGGACCACTTCGGCGAGCTCATCGCCGAGGCGGCCGCGGAGCACGCTCCGCACAAGGTGGCGGCGTACCTCTACCAGCTGTCCTCGCTGTTCGCGACGTTCTACGAGCAGTGCCCGGTCGTGAAGCCCGAGCCCGAGCTGGTCGTCGGCGAGAACCGCCTGTTCCTGTGCGAGCTGACCGCCCGCACCCTCAGCAAGGGCATGTCCCTGCTGGGCATCCGCACCCCCGAGAAGCTCTGACCCCCGGGTCCACGGCACCATGACGGCCCTCGTCTCCCACCGGGAGACGGGGGCCGTCGCATTTCCCCAGCAAGCCGTAACACGCAGTGCTACGCTCGCTCCATGGCCCCCAAGGAGCGGTTCAGCATCAGCATGGACGCGGCGCTGCGCACAAGAGTGAAGGAGCACGCCGACGTCATGGGGATCGACGTCTCCTCGTACGTCACCGCGGCCGTTCTGCGGCAGATCGACGAGGACGTCCTCGTCGCTCGCCGCTTCGCCGACATCGACGCGGACATCGCGGCGACCGAGGCGATGGCTCCACCGCAGGGCCAGGACGAGGAGTTCGACGAGGCCGACATGGCCGCCGTACGGGCGGGCATCGCCCAGGCCCTCGCGCCCGAGGCGCGGGACTCCGCCGCGTGAGCAATCCCGTCTTCGTGTACGACACCGGCATGCTGGTCGCGCTGGACCGTGCCGAACAGCACGCCAGGCGACTGCACCAGTACCTGGCCGAACAGGGCCATCCTCCCGTCGTGCCGCTGCCCGTGCTGGCGCAGGCCTGGCGCCCGGGCCAGTGGACTCCCCTGACCCGCGCCGTCCCCCAGTGCACGGTGTTCGGCGTACGTTCCTCCGCGCCGCTGTCGTGCGGTGTGTGCCTGGCCGGTCACGTGGAGGACGACGCCAAGCGGGCCGGCCGGATCCTCGCCTCAGCCGCGATCCCGGCCGAAAAGCGGCCCGACGCCGTGGATGCACTCGCCGTCGTGATCGCCGCCAGGCATCCGCATGCCGTCATCGTCACCTCCGACCCCCGAGACATGTCGGCCTACCGGGATGCCCTGCCGGGCGCCTCAGAGGCCGTCCGGGTGCTCGATGTGACCGACCTCGCCGCGTTCATCGCGGGCAAGCGCGTCCTGCGCTGAAGTCATCCTGGCCACGTCCTCCAGCAAGGTCCGCACGTAGGCCTGCAGCGACTCGCCGTTGCGGGCGGCCTAGGCGAGCACTTCCTCGGGCACTCCACGAACACTCATGTCGGCCATGCGGCAAGCCCGGCACCCGGGCGACGTTCCGGCGGCGGATACCGCGTCGCCCGCGCCCGCTTCACCCGTACGGTCCGATTCCGGCCATGGCTGCCGGGTAGGGGACGGGCCGTCCATCCCCTACCCACCCCCCACGGAGGGCCCCGTGCCCGACATGAACGGTCCCTACAAGCCCGGCACCCCCTGCTGGGTCGACCTGATGGTTCCCGACCAGCAGGCCGCCCTCGACTTCTACGCCGACCTCTTCGGCTGGCAGGGCGAGATCGGCCCGCCCGAGACCGGCGGGTACTCGGTCTGCACCCTCAAGGGCAAGCCCGTCGCCGGGATCATGAAGGCGATGAACCCGGACGGGACCATCCCCGACCCGATGCCCCCGACCGTGTGGACCACGTACCTGGCCACGGACTCCCTCGACTCCACCCTGAAGTCCGTCACCGACGCGGGCGGCACGGTCATGATGGGCGCGATGGAGGTCATGGACCTGGGGCGGATGGCCGTCATCGTCGACCCGACCGGCGCCGTCGTCGGCCTGTGGCAGGCGGGCACCTTCGACGGAGCGGGCATCGTCAACGAGCACGGCGCCCTCATCTGGAACGAGCTGAGCACCGGTGACGTCGCCGCCGCGTCGGCGTTCTACAGCTCCGTCCTGCCGGTCACCACGGCCCTGTCCGAGATGCCGGGGGCCGCCGGGTACACGGAGTTCCAGGTCGGCGGCCGCACGGTGGGCGGAATGATGGACCTCGGCAACCTCCCGCCGGGCACCCCGCCGAACTGGATCCCGTACTTCAGCGCCGACGACGTCGACGAGATCCAGGCCGCCGCCACCCGCGCCGGCGGCTCCGTCATGGCCCCGGCCTTCGACATGGCGGCCGGCCGCATGGCCGTCCTGGCCGACCCGCAGGGCGCCGTCTTCGCGGTGATCAAGGCCCGGCCGGAAATCCTCGACTGACGGACACGCACCCGAGTACGCCGGGCACGTGACGGGGCCCGCAGGGAACGTTTCCCCTGCGGGCCCCGCCCTTTGATTGTCCGTACCGGGCTTTGCTTCCGGACAACCCGCGCTCCCCGTGCAATGAGGTCATCACTCGGTTCGGGGAGGCAGTGCGTGTACGAGATCGACGGCGATACGGGCGTGGTCCTGGTCATCGGCTGCGGAATGCAGAAGTACCGGGAGTACCTGCTCTCCGGTGCCGCGGCCACCCGGCCGGTCTGGCTGTTCTCGGACAGCGAGCCGACCTGGCAGCGCGAGTACGTGACCGGCTCGACCGTGGTCGACCTCACCTCCCGCGAGGCCGTCCTGGCCGCCGCCCGCGAGCTGGCCGCCGACCGGACCGTCGAAGGCGTCCTCAGCTGGGACGAGACCCTGATCGTCACCACCGCCCACGTGGCGCGGGAGCTCGGACTGCCGGGCGCCGGCGTCGAGGGGATCGAAGGCTGCCGCGACAAGTTCCGCAGCCGCCGCGTCCTGACCGAGGCGGGCGTGGACCAGCCCCGCTACTCCTACGTGGACACCGCCGAGGAAGCGCTCGCGGCGGCCGGGTCCATTGGCTACCCGGTGGTGCTCAAGCCGCGCGGCATGGGCGCCAGCATCGGTGTCGTCCTCGCCGCGGACGCCGCGGAGGTCATCGCGGCCTTCCGCACCGCGGACGAGGCCAGCCTGATCGGCGCCACCTCCTACCGCGGCGGCGCGCTCGTCGAGGAGTACCTGGACGGGCCGGAGATCAGCATCGACGCGGCGGTCGTCGACGGCGAGTACCTGCCGATGTTCGTGGCCCGCAAGCAGGTCGGGCACTTCCCGTACTTCGAGGAGACCGGCCACCACGTCGCGGCCGACGACCCGCTGCGCACGGACGCCGCCCTGATGGGCATGCTGGCCGCCGCGCACCGCGCGATCGGCTTCGGCTCCGGCATCACCCACACCGAGGTGAAGCTCACCCGCCGGGGACCGGTGATCGTCGAGATCAACGGCCGCCTCGGCGGTGACCTGATCCCCCGCCTGGGGCAGCTGGCCACCGGCATCGACCCGGCCAGGACCGCGGTCCTGGTGGCCGTCGGACAGCGTCCGGAGCCGCGGGACACCGAGCACCGCACCGTCGGCATCCGCTTCGGCTACCCGCCCGAGGACTGCGAGGTGCTCGAGGTGAGCGCCCCGGCGCCGGACCCGGCCGGGGGCCTGCTCGCCGCCGACACGCTGGTCGGCCCGGGCACCGAGCTGCGGCTGCCGCCCGGCGGCTACATCGCCCGCCACTCGTACGTGATCTGCGAAGGCGCGTCCCCCGAGGAGTGCGACGACCGGCTCGGCCGGGCCGCCGGCCGGGTGGAGCTGCTGTGGCGCGCACTGGGCGTGCCCGCGGCCGTGCCCGTACCGGCCTGAGCACAGGGGCTCCGCACCGGCCTGAGCACACGGGCTCCGTACCGCCCATCTCCAGCACAGAATCGTCTACTTGGAGTCATTCCCATGGCACACCGCAATGTCGAACTGCTCGCCATCGGCGCCGGCCCGGCGAACCTCGCGCTGGCGGTCGCGATCGAGGAGGCCGCCCCGGAGCTCGCGGGCGGCGCGCTGGTCATCGAGCGCGAGGAGAACGTCGTATGGCAGCGCGGAATGCTGCTGCCCGACGCGCTCAGCCAGGTGTCCTTCCTCAAGGACCTGGTGACCATGCGCAACCCGCAGAGCCGGTTCACCTTCGTCAACTTCCTGCACGCCACGGGCCGCCTCGACGCCTTCGTCAACCTCGGCAGCTGGGTCCCGTACCGCAGCGAGATCTCCGACTACCTCCAGTGGGTCGCCGACTCGCTGTCGACGGTCCGCATCGAGTACGGCCGCGAGTGCACCGGTGTCGAGGGCGTGACCGGCCCCGACGGCGAGGTGACCGGCTGGCTCGTGACGCTGGCCAACGGGGACACCATCGGCGCGCGCTACCTCGTCGTCGGCGCCGGGCGCGACGCCCAGGTGCCCGAGGTGTTCGCGGACCTGCCCGCCGGGCGGGTCATCCACAGCACCCAGTACACGCAGCGGATCGCCGAGGTCCACAAGGACCTGCCGCACCGGGTGGCCGTCATCGGCGGCGCGCAGAGCGCGGCCGAACTGTTCGGCGCCGTCCAGCGGGACCTGCCCGAGTGCAAGCCGACCATGATCATGCGCTCGATCGGCCTGAACGGCTACGAGAGCAGCAAGTTCACCAACGAGCTCTTCTACTCGTCCTTCGTCGACGAGTTCTACGAGTCCAAGCCGGAGGCCCGCCGCCAGCTGCTGGACGAGATGTACCGCTCCAACTACGGCGGTCTCGCCCCCGCCACCCTGGACTCCCTCTACCGGGCGTTCTACCAGGACAGCCTCAGCGGCCGCGACCGGCTCTCGATGCACACCATGACCGATGTGACGGCGGCCCGCCTCGAGGGCGACGAGATGGTCCTGACCCTCACCGACCGCAAGTCGGGGGAGAGCCGGGAGCTGCACACGGACCTGCTGCTGCTCGGTACCGGTTTCGCCCGCGCCATGCCGCGCATGGTCACCGAGCTCGGCGACTCGCTGGGGCTCGAGGAGATCGCGGTCACCCGCAACTACCGGCTGGAGCTGGGGCGTTCGGCCACCGGCGCCTGCTACCTCCAGGGCGTGAACGAGGCCACGCACGGCATCGCCGACTCCCTGCTCAGCGTGCTGGCCGCCCGGGCCGGCGAGATCACCGCGGACATCCTGGCGCACCGCGCCGGTCAGGCGGCCCCGGCCGTGGTGTCGGTGCCGGATGCGGCCGCGGTCCTCGAGTTCAGCGCCACCGCCCTCGTCTGAGCGTCGCCCCCGTCTGAGCGTCGCCCCCGTCTGAACCGTCGCACGCGTCCGAGCCACCGCCCGCGTCCGAGCCGTCGTCCGCGCCGACCCCACTCCACGGAAGAGAGACCCCGACCGCATGTACATCAAGCACCTCGACCGCACCGGCCTGAACCACGAGAACGGTCTCGACGCGCAGCGGCTGCTGCCCTGGTCCGAGCTGAACGCCCCGTTCGAGGGCTCCTGGTGCGTGATCCGCCCCGGTACCGCGTCGACCCCGCACGGCCACCACGAGTACGAGATCTTCATCGCGCTCAGCGGCGAGGCCTTCCTGGAGTCGCGCGGCGAGCGCGTCCCGTTCGTGGCCGGCGACATCGTGCACTTCCCCCCGCACCACGAGCACCGCGTCGTCAACGAGTCCGACGGCGACTTCGAGATGTACAGCGTCTGGTGGGACGCCGAGATGGGCGAGCGGTTCGCCGCCCGCCACGCGGCCGACGCCGTGACCGAGCCGGCCCTGGAGGTCTGAACCATGGCGCAGCAGGACACCTCGCGGCGTACGGTCATCATCGGCCCCCCGCCCACCCCCAACGGGGATCTGCACGTCGGCCACATCGCCGGCCCGTACATGGCCGCCGATGTCCACGCCCGCTACCTGCGGGCCACCGGGCAGCCGGTGATCTACACGACCGGTACGGACGACAGCCAGACGTACGTGGTCTCCAGCGCGGCCAAGCTCGGCACCACCCCGGAGGCGCTGGCCGACAAGTCCTGGCACGAGATCCGCGAGACCCTCGCGCTGATGGGCATCTCCGTGGACACCTTCGCGCCCTTCGACGACGGCTACCGCGCCATGGCCCTCGATTTCCTCGGCCGGCTGCACGAGCAGGGCAAGTTCCGCCTGCGCACCGTGAAGCTGCCCTACGTCGAGGCCACCGGGGAGTTCCTGATGGAGGGCCTGGTCAGCGGCGGCTGCCCGGTCTGCCTCGCAGTCAGCCGCGGCGGTCTGTGCGAGGGCTGCGGCCACCCCAACAACTTCGAGGAGCTGACCGACCCGCGCTCCACGCTCGACGCGGACGCCGTGGTCACCTACCGCGAGAGCGAGATCCTGGTGCTCCCGCTGGAGGAGTACCGCGAGCAGCTCACCGCCTTCCACGAGGCGAAGCAGTCCACGTGGCGCCCGCGCATCGTGCAGCTGGTGCGCGAGCTGCTGTCCCGCCCGCTGCCGGACTTCCCCATCACCTACCCCACGGGCTGGGGCATCCCGGCGCCGTTCCCGGAGACCCCGGGCCAGGTGCTCAACGCCTGGGCCGAGGGCATGCCGGCCTCGATGTTCTGCACGGCCGAGGCGCAGCGCGCGCTCGGCGAGGAGCCGGCGTCCGACGACGAGCTGTGGCTCGCCGAGAACGACATCCGGCTCGTGTACTTCCTGGGCTTCGACAACGCCTACTTCTGGGGCCTGACGCACCTGGCCCTGCTGATGGCGCACGAGGGCCGCTACGCGCTGCCGGACTCGATCATCTGCAACGAGTTCTACGAGCTGGAGAACGAGAAGTTCTCCACCAGCAAGGGCCATGTGGTGTGGACCCGCGACCTGGTGCGCGAGGTCCCCCGTGACCTGGCCCGCTTCTACGTCGCGCTGACCGCCCCCGAGCACATGCGCACCAACTTCAGCCGGGCCGCCCTGGAGAAGATCACCGGGGAGCGGCTGACCGGTCCCTGGAACCAGCTGGCCGATCTGATCGCCAAGGCCGTCGCCGAACTGGGCGTACAGGACGAGGAGCTGGCGGTCTCCGAGGCGGCGACCGGCCGCCGGGCGGCGATGGCCGAGCGGTTCGCGGCCGGCTACCAGCTGACGGGCTACAGCCTCAGCCGGACGGCCGACCTGATCGCGGGTCACATCTCCCGGCTGCTCGGCTCCGCCGAGGCCCTGGCGGAGTCCCTGTCGCCGGCCACGGAGCGCGAGGTCTCGCTGGGCCGGCTCGGCGACCTCTTCGCGGAGCTGCGGACGCTGATCGCCGCGGCCTCTCCGATCCTGATCGACCTGGCGGAGGAGGCCCGTGAGGCGGGCGGCTTCGACGGGACCTTCCGGGTGGACCCCGCGCTGCGCACGACCAAGGCCTTCGTGGTTCCGGTGCTGGCGGGACCGCGCGGCTAGCGGGCCGTCTCGGCCCGCGGGCCGAGACACGACAGAACGACAGAACGACAGAACCATCAGAACGACCAGAACGACAGGAAGGGGAGGTGCGCCATGCGGGTAACCGTGGTGGGCGGCGGGGTGATCGCGCTGATCACCGCCGTGGAGTGCGTGCTCTCCGGCCACCGGGTCACCATCGTCGACCAGGGACCCATCCCGTACAGCCGGGCCACCTCCTTCGACCAGCACCGCATCGTGCGGGCCCTGCACCCGTCCGACCCCACCGCCACGCAGGCCGCGCTGCGCTCCCACCGCCGGTGGGGCGAGCTGGAGGACCTGTTCGCCACCCGCTTCTACGAGCGGGTGGGCGCGCTGACCGTCCTGCCGCCCCCGGCGGCCACGGACGGCGCGGTCCTCCTCGGCGACGCCGGCGGGCGGGCCCAGGCGCTCACGGCCGGCCGGCTGGCCGACCTCTACCCGCACCTGAGCCTCGACAGCGGGTTCGGCGCGGTCCTGGAGGAGGAGGCCGGCGTGCTCCTCGCCGACCGGGTCCTGGCCGCCGCCGTGGCCTGGCTGCGCTGGCAGCCCGGCGTCGAACTGCACCCGCACCGGGCCGCGGTCGAGGTGGACGGCGACAGCGCGTCCGTACGGCTGGTCAACGGAGACGTCCTGCGCGCGGACGCGGTCCTCGTCGCGGTCGGCGCCTGGTCCCGGGGGCTGCTGCCGCCGGACATCGCCGAGCGGCTGACCCTGTACCGGCAGTCCTTGCTGTACTGCCGGGTCCCCCGGCAGCAGGCCGCCGCTTGGGCGAGCACCCCGGCCGTGCCCGCGCTGGGTACCCGGGGAGGGGCCTGGCTCATCCCGCCGGTGGCCGGCACCGCGCTCAAGCTGACCTCGGCGTCGGTCTGCCGCCAGGTCGACGAACTCACCGACCACGCCACCGAGGAGGCCTGGCAGCGCCGGCTGGAGACCGAGTTCGGTGATCTGCTGCCCGGCTTCGGCCCGGCGTGGGTCACCGACACGAAGGACTGCTACTACATGTCCTTCGCCGAGACCGGCGGACCGCTGCTGGTGTCCCTCGGCGGCTCCGGCTACGCCTACGCGGCGTGCGGCGGCATCTCGTTCAAGTTCGCCCCGCTCATCGCGCGCTCGCTGGCCGAGCGGCTCACCGGCACGGCCCCGTCGCCTACCGGCCTCAGCGCCCTCGACGGTCCGCCGCTCCGTGCCTTCTCCCCTGCCTTCCCCTGATCTTGCCTTGCCCGAAAGGAACCGTCCTCGATGAAGCTCCTGGCCCTCGAAGCCCGCCAGAACGCCACCTACTACGTCTCGCGCTACCAGCAGGTCACCGCGCTCGGCGTCGACCTGTACGTGCTCAACGGCGAGGGCACCGAGGACTTCTGGCCCGCCGACCGCTACCGGCTCGCCGGGTCCCGGAACCTGGACGCCCTGATCTCGGCGGCCAAGGAATGGCACGCCGAGGAGGACTTCGACGGCGTCATCACCTTCTCCGAGTCCGGGGTCCTCGCGGTCGCCGCGGTCGCGGAGGCACTGGGCCTGCCCTCCGTCGGCGTCGAGGCAGCCCGTGCCAGCCGCAACAAGCTGCTGATGCGCCAGGCCCACGAGCGCGGCGCGGCCGCCCACCCGGCGTTCCGCTTCGTCGCCGAGGAGGCCGAGGCCCTCGCCGCCGCCGAGGAGTTCGGATACCCGGTCATCATCAAGCCGACGCTGGGCGCCGCGTCCAACTACGTCTTCAAGGCCGACGACGCGGCCGAGCTGAGCGAGCGTTTCGCCCAGGCGAGCAAGGGCCTCGGTGAACTGTCCTGGTACGCCATGGAGGCCGAGGGCCTGGACCTGGGCCCGCACGGACTGCTCGTGGAGTCCTTCCTGGACGGCGACGAGTTCCTCATCGAGGCGCTGGCCTGGGACGGCGAGGTCCACCTCGGCTCCATCGTGGACCGGGTGACCGCCGAGGGCGACACCTTCGACGACGACGTCCACCACGCGCCGACCGCGCTGACCCCCGCCCAGATCGAAGCCGTGCACGCGGTGGTCGAGGCCGGCGCCCGCGCCCAGGGCCTGGTCCGCTCCGTGATGCACGCCGAGATCCGCTTCCACGAGGGCCGCCCGCACATCGTGGAGATCGCCATCCGCCCCGGCGGCGGCGGCCTGGACCACATGGCGCGGATCTCCGCCGGCTACGACCCGATCAAGTCGGTCGTGGACGTGGCCCGCGGCGTGCGCCCGCAGGCCGGGCAGTACACCCCGACCGAGGTGCACACGGCGGCGATGTGCCTGCTGCCGCCCTCCTCCGGCCTGATCGAGACGCTCGAGGTGCCGGACGAGGTCGCGGACGCCGAGGCGCTGTTCTTCTTCAAGATCACCGCCAAGCCCGGGGACCTCGTACGCCGGCCGCCGGAGGGCAACAGCATCCTCGGCTTCCTCGGCGCCACCGGCACCTCCTTCGAGGACGCCATGACCACGGCGACCGACCTCGCCCGCCGCATCGAGACCACGGTCGCCCCGGCCGACCGCGGCTGACGCACCCGCTGACGCGACCCGCCGACGCCACCCGCTGACGCACCCACCCCCCACGCATCCCAAGGAGAGCAGCATGGAAGAACGTCCCGTCATCATGGTGGGCTACGTCCCGGTGGCCGTGACCTCCCTCGCGGAGTTCCAGCCCGAGGGGTCGCTCGTCATCGTCGACGAGCCCGACGTCATCCGTAAGCGCGACCACCAGGAGCGGGCCGACGGGACCCCGGTGGTCCGTGAGCTCATCGCCTGGGAGTACCAGCTCGACGGCGCCGCCGACGCCTTCTACAACACCTACCCCGACCTGAACCCGGCCGCGATAGCCCCGCTCCAGGAGTACGCCACCCCCTTCGCCGCCCGCCTCGCCGAGCGCTACGGAGTCCCCGGCGGCGGCTACGGCGCCGTCCGGCTGCTGCGCGACAAGGCGCTGCTGCGCAAGGTCACCCGCGCCGCCGGCATCCACAACCCCGAGTCGATCACCGCGTCCGGCCCCGACGAGGTCCGCGCCTTCATGGCCGCGCACCCCGGCCCGGTCGTCCTGAAGCCCGCCAACCGGCAGGCCGCGGTGGGCACCCGCATCCTCCAGAGCGCCGACCAGGTCGACGAGGCCTGGGCCGAGTGCACCTCCCAGGACGAGGGCATCTTCGTACCGGACCGCGAGATCGAGATCCGGATGCTCGTCGAGCGCTGCGTCCAGGGCCGCGAGTACAGCGTGGAACTCCTCGTCGACAAGGGCGAGGTGCTCTTCGGCAACGTGACGGCCAAGGAGCTCTACCCCGGCTCCCGCCCCGTCGAGCTCGGGCACCTGGTGCCCGCCGACGTCTCCGAGGACCTCGACGCGCTGATGCGCGCGGACACCGAGCGGGTGCTGCGCGCGGTCGGCTTCGACAGCGGCGTCGCGCACTGCGAGTGGATCGTCGAGGACGGCCGGCCCTACCTCGTCGAGTGCGCGGGCCGCTTCCCCGGCGACGGCATCGTCGACCTGATCGACCGCGCCTACGGGATCGACCTCGTCCGCAGCTACTGGGCCCTCCTCAAGGGCGAGCCGCTGCCCGCCGAACTGCCCGCCAAGGCCCCGCGCGCCGCCGCCGTCCGCTTCCTGCACACAGAGACCGGCGTGGTGGAGAGCATCGGGGGCCTCGAGGAGGCCCGCGCCCTGCCCGGTGTCGCCGTCTGCGACGTCTACCTCAAGCCCGGCGAGGAGGTGCACGAACTGCGCAGCTCCTGGGACCGGGTGGGCCTGGCCATCACGGAGGGCGACACGCGCACCGAGGCCCTCGCCCGGGCCGTGCAGGCCCTCGACACGGTTCAGGTCAAGGTGCGCCCGGCCGGCGAGGCGTGAGCGAGACTTCCGCCATGGTGACGGTCGAGGACGTACGAAGGCTCGCGCTCGCGCTGCCGCGGAGCGAGGAGCACCTCATCCGCGACCGCGTGAAGTTCCGGATCGGGAGCATCGTCTTCCTCGCCCTGTCCCACGACGAGAGCGTGCTCGGCTTCGCCTTCCCCAAGGAGGAGCGCCAAGCCCTCGCCGACTCGGATCCCGGCAAGTTCCCGCTGCCCCGGGCCTCGGACCTGCGCTTCGACTGGGCGCAGGTCACGATGGCGGCCCTGGACCACGAGGAGCTCGCGGAACTGGTCACCGAGGCCTGGCGGATGGTCGTTCCGAAGCGGTTGGCGCGCGAGCACCTCGGGGAGGCGGCGCAGCCCCTGCCCCCCGCCCCGTCGATCGCCGAACTGCGTTCCGCAGCCGAGGTGTTCAACGGCTTCTCGGGCGTGGACCGCAGCTGGCTCGCCCTGCTCGCCGACACCGCGCCCGGCGGCCTGGACCTCTCCGGGGACGCACACCGCACGCTCCTGCACCGCTGGCTCAACTCGTGGGGCTGTCGCATCCGTTACGCCCGCGACGGCGAGCCGGACCTGTTCGGCGAGGGGCTCGGCCAGTGGTGGGAGCGGCATCCGCTGCCCGCCACCCCGCTGGCCTCGCTCACCGACCGGGAGATCGGCCGGCTGGCCGCCGCGTACGGCGACCTGGCCGCCCTGCCGATCGGCCGCCGCAGCCTGGGGCCCACGGCCGCGGCCAAGGCCCTGTACGCGCTCCGGCCGCGCACGGTCATGCCCTGGGACGCGGCCATCGCCGCCCGCCTGCACGGAGCCCGGGACGCCGCGGCCTTCGCCCGCCACCTGGAGACCGGGCGGGCCTGGGCGCGGGCCGCGCTCGCGCGCAGCGGGCTGGACGAGGCCGCGCTGACCGAAGAGCTTGGCCGACCGGGGATCTCGCTCGCGAAGGTCCTCGACGAATACCTCTACGTGACCATCACTTACCGCAGTACCGACATACCGAAATCAGGGAGCACCGATGACCGTTGACGCGAAGACCACGGAGAAGGCACTGAAGCTGCGGGCGCTGGGCGAGGCGACCCTCGTCCTGCCCAACGCCTGGGACGCGGGCAGTGCGGCGGTGATCGAGGCGGCCGGCGCGTCCGCGATCGCCACGACCAGTGGTGGTGTGGCTTGGTCGATCGGGCGCGGGGACGGGCAGCACGCGACGCGGGCGGAGATGCTGGCGGCGGCCGCGCGGATCGTGGCGGCCGTGGACGTCCCGGTCACGGTGGACATCGAGGGCGGCTACGAGGACGTCGCGGCCACCGTGCGCGAGGTGGTGGCGGTCGGCGCCGTCGGGATCAACCTGGAGGACTCGAAGGCGGCCGACGGGACGCTCCACACCGCCTCGGAGCAGGCCGAACGGATCCGCGCCGCCCGCGCGGCGGCCACCGGGGCCGGGCTGCCGGAGCTGGTGATCAACGCCCGTACCGATGTGTTCCTGTTCGGGATCGGTGAGGAGTCCGGCCGTCTCGGCGACGTACTGGCGCGGGTGGAGGCGTACGCCGCCGCCGGGGCCGACGGGATCTTCGTGCCGGGGCTGCTGGACCTGGACGCCCTGGGCGAGATCGCCCGGGGGCCGCTGCCGGTCAATGCCATGGCCGGGCCGGGTGGTCCGTCCGTCGCCGAGCTGGCGAAGGCCGGGGTGCGCCGGGTCAGTGTCGGGACCGGGGTGGCGCAGGCGGCGTACACGGCGGCCCGCGCCGCAGCGGTGGAGGTGCTGGAGCAGGGGACGTACGGGGCGCTCGAGGGCGCGGTCGACTACGGCACGCTCAACGGCCTCTTCGTGAAGTAGTCCGGCAACCCGGCAGCCCGGTAACCGGGCAGCCGGGACCCGCAAGTGGGCCGCCCCGCACACAAATACCGGGGGGGAGCACCGGGTGTTTGTGACCCGGGAAGGGGGAGAGA
>NZ_JBHWMB010000025.1:68067-74682 GCF_042730015.1 Streptomyces sp. NPDC059957
CGTGCGGGGCGGCCCACTTGCTTGTGCACCTCAGCGGGCGCGGGCGTCCGTCCAGGCGCCGACCACCTCGTCCAGCACCCCGAGCGGCAGCGGGCCGCTGCCGAGCACCAGGTCGTGGAAGGCCCGTACGTCGAAGCGGGAGCCGAGCCGGGAGGCCGCCGTGGCGCGCAGCCGCTGGATCTCGAGGCGGCCCGTCATGTACGAGAGCGCCTGGCCGGGCCATTCCACGTAGCGGTCGGTCTCGTTCTGGACTTCGACCTCCGCCAGGACGGTGTTCTCGCGCAGGAACCCCACCGCCCGCTCGCGGCTCCAGCCGAAGTGGTGCAGCCCGGTGTCGACGACGAGCCGGGCGGCCCGCAGCGAGTCCATGGCCAGCATGCCGAGCCGGTCCAGCGGCCCCGAGTAGAGGCCCAGTTCATCGGCGAGGCGCTCCGAGTAGAGTCCCCAGCCCTCGATGTACGCGTTGATCCAGGCGAGGCTGCGCAGCCGCGGCAGCCCCTCCAGCTCCTGCGCCAGCGATATCTGCACGTGGTGTCCCGGGACCGCCTCGTGGAAGGCGGTGGCCTCGGCGAGGATGCGGGAGCGCTCCTCGGCCCGGTCGGTGTTGGCGTGGTAGGTGCCCGGACGGGAACCGTCCAGCGCGGCCGGCATGTACCAGGCCTGCGGGGCGCCCGGCACCGCCCTGCCCTCGAGGGCGAGCGGGGCGGACGGCAGCCGGCCGAACCGGCGGGGCGCGGCCTGCTGGGCGCGGGCGATGGAGTCCCGTGCCACGGCGAGGAGTTCGCCCGGACCGCTCCAGCGCAGCCCGGCGTCGGTGCGCAGCCGGTGGCGCACCTCGGCCGCGCCGGGGGCCGACCCGAAGGCCTTGGCGCCCGTCCTCGCGTAGTCCTCGTCGAGACGGGCGAGCAGGTCGAGGCCGGTGCGGTGCAGGTCTTCGGGGGTGCGGTCGGTGGTGGTGTGGACGCGCACCAGGGAGGCGTACACCTCCTGCCCCTGCGGCAGGTGGCTCAGGCCGCAGCGTTCCTGGGGCCGGCCGGCCGGTGCCAGTTCCCCGGCCAGCACCTCGCGGTACACGGCGAAGGCCGGGCGGACCCGTTCCTCCAGGAGCCGGTCGCGTGCGGCGGCGCGCTCCCCCGTCAGCGGTACGGCGCGCAGCGGGTCTGCCGCCGGGTCGGCGAGGTAGGCGTCCAGGCGTCCGACGGCGTGCCGGGCCCGCTCGGCCACCGGCGGGCGGCCGGCGGCCAGGCCGGCGCGGTGCCGTTCGGTGGCGGCGGCCAGGTAGCCGGGTACGGCGGCGAGCCGGTCGAGGTGGCCCTGCTCCTGGTCGGGCCCGGCCGGGCGCCCCTCGGGCAGGCTGCCGAGCAGCCGGCCGAGGGGTGAGGTCTGGTAGTCGGCGAGGGTGTGCTCGACGAGCCGGGCGTCGAGCCGGGCGGCCACCGCCTCGGCCTGCTGGATCACCAGGGCGCGGGTGATGCGTTCCTGGCCGGCCGGCGGGGTGAGGCGTACGGCCCGGTGGGCGAGGGCCAGCGCGCGGTCCCGCAGGGCGAGCTGGGCGTCCTCGGAGGGGTCGGCGAGCCGCCCGAGGGTCTCGGCGCAGCCCTCCAGGGAGTCCTCCAGCGGGTCCTCCTCCGCGAGGACGGCGAGGACCAGGTCGGCCAGGTCGGTGACGGTGTCCTGACCGGGCGCGGTCTCCCGTACGGTCTGGGCCGCGATCGGGGTCGGGGGCGGCGTCGGCGTCGGCGTCTGCGTCGGGGGCGGCGTTTCGGTCGAGGTTGCGGTCATGCCGGCACTCTCCTGGTGGGGTTGCGGTGGGGGTTGTCGTAGGTACGTTCTGCGCTCCGCGCCCCCATGACCCCCGGATCGGACTGGGTCAGCGCGAACTCCCGGATCAGCGGCGGCAGTCCGTACTGTCCGGCCAGGTCTGAACGCTCCAGCAGCCCGGCGTCCGCCAGCTCCTCCAGCAGGTCCTCGACCGGTCCCGCGGGGCGCTCCACCGACTCGGCCAGCACGTCCACCACTTCGCGGGCGAAGGTGTCCACGGACACCCTGGCTCCGGACTCGGCGAACTGCCGCAACACGAGCCGGGCCCACGGGGCCAGCCCGCGGTAGGCGTCCTCGATGCGTGCCCGCAGCCGCAGGTCACCGGCCCGCAGCAGTCCCAGGAGCCGGCCGGGCTCGCGCGGGCCGTCGCCGATCAGATCGTCCACGGCGTCGTCCAGCAGCCATTCGGGGCGGGCCGCGATCCGGCGCCCGGCCAGGTTGAGGGCGAGCGGCAGGTCCCCGCACGCCTCCGCCAGACGCAGGCAGGCGCGCGGTTCGGCGCCGACCCGGTCCTCGCCGATCAGGGCGACCAGCAGGTCCATCGACTCGTCGCGGTCCAGTACGGGCAGCCGCATCCGGCTCACCCCGTCCAGGCCGAGGAGCCGCGAGCGGCTCGTGACCAGGACACGGCTCTGCGGCCCGACGGCGAGCAGCTCCCGCACCTGGCCCTCGCGCCGTACGCCGTCCAGCACCACCAGCAGCCGCCTGCGGGCGAGCACCGACCGGTACAGGCCGAGCCGCTGCCCGGGATCGGCCGGGATGCGGTCCGCGGGGATGCCGAGCGCGAGGAGGAACCCGGCGGCGAGGTCCGCGGCCTCCCGGTCCTCCTCACCGGCCCGGCCCAGATCCGCGTACAGCTGCCCGTCCGGCAGGCCGGCCGCGAGTTCGTGCGCGAGGCGCAGCGCGAACGCGGAGGTGCCCGCGCCCAGCTGCCCGCTGATCACCAGCGGGGCCGCCGTGTCCGGCCCGGGCGCGGTCAGCGCCCTGGCCTGCTGGAGGTGGCGCACGCGCCCGGCGAGCGGCCTGGGTTCCCACGGCAGCTGCGCGGGTACGGGCGCCAACGCCCGTACGGCGGCGGCGCGCAGCTCCGCGTCCTGCTGCTGCGCGGCCTTGCCGGCCGGCCGCGCCTGCGTCTCCACGGACTCGATGTCCTCCGCGCGTGCGGCCTCGCGCCAGCGGCGCTCCCAGATGGTGCGCTCACCACCGCAGGCCTCCACGAAGGCGAGTGCCACCTGAAGCGTCGGGAGTCGGTATCCGGCCGCCGCGTCGGACAGCACCGTCGAGGAGAACATCGCGCTTCTGGCCATCTCGCGATAGCTGGGGCAGCCCGCTGCGGTCCGCAGGCGCCGCAGTTCGCGAGCGAAGGCGGTGGCCGGTCCGGCATCCGGGTCGAGGGGTTTCTCCGGTCTGCCCACGCTGTACTCCTCTGCGGTGGCGGTGAGGGGCTGACATACCCGTGCATCGTGCGCAGAGCCCTTCCCGATCCCCTCCCGTACCAGTACCGCTCCGGTATACGGACGCCCTATGATCGCGAGAGGACGGCACCCACCTGGGGCTTTGTCATGGGAACGAGGCAGGATCCGGGGGTGGGAACGATGGACGGACTGGGCGGCGGACGCCTGCGCTTCAACGTACTGGGCCCGCTGGAAGGCTGGGCGGACGGCGCCAGGCTGCACCTGGGCGGCGCCATCCAGGAACGCGTCCTCGTCACCCTGCTCCTGGACCCGGGCAAGGTCCTGCCGGTGTCCCGTCTCGTGGAAGCCGCCTGGGACGAGGATCCCCCGGCCACCGCGGCGCACCAGGTGCGCAAGGCCGTGGCCGATCTGCGCCGTCGGATTCCGGACGGTGCCGAAGTCATCGTCACGGACGGGCCCGGCTACCGCTCGGCCGTCGGGGACGGCCAGCTCGACCTGACCGAGTTCACCGGCCTGGTGGGCGAAGCCAAGGGCGCCGCCGCCCGGGGCCGCCCGGCCGAGGCCGCGGAGTCCCTGCGCCGCGCCCTCGCGCTGTGGCGCGGGCCCGTCCTGTCCGGTGACGGCGGATCGGTTGTCGAAGCCGCCGCGTCCGCCCTCGAGGAACGCCGCCTCACCGCCTCCGAACAGCTCTGCGAGCTGCGGCTGGGCCTGGGCGAGAGCGCCGAGCTCGTCGTGGACCTGCGCTCGCTCGTCTCCCAGTACCCGCTGCGGGAGACCCTGCGCGGCCAGTTGATGCTCGCGCTGTACCGCTCGGGACGCCAGGCCGAGGCGCTGGAGGAGTACGGCAAGGTCCGCCAGCTGCTCGTCGAGGAACTGGGCGTCGACCCCGGGCCCCGACTGAGCAAGGTCTACGAGGGCATCCTGCGCGACAGCCCCGAACTGGCCGCCCCCGAACCCCCCGCGGGGACCGGTGCGGGAGCCGGCGCGGGAGATGCGGCACCCGCCAAACCGCCCTGCACCCTCCCGTACGACCTCGCCGACTTCACCGGCCGCGACAAGGAGCTGCGCGAGCTGCTCGCCTACGCCGCCGAGGCTCCCGATCAGGGCGCCAGGATCGTGGCGATCGACGGCATGGGAGGCAGCGGCAAGACCGCCCTCGCGGTCCGCGCCGCGCATCGGCTCGCCGACGCGTACCCGGACGGTCAACTCCACATCGACCTGCGCGGCTTCACCCCCGGCGAGCAGCCGATGGCCGCCGGCACGGCCCTGGACAACCTGCTGCGCGCGCTCGGCATCCCCGGCGACCGCATCCCCGACGACACGGAGGGCCGCAGCGCCCTGTGGCGGGCGACGCTCAGCAGCAAGCGGCTGCTGCTCCTCCTGGACAACACCGTCGACCCGGCGGTGATCCGCACCCTGCTCCCGGGCTCCCCCGGCTGCCTGGTGCTGATCACCAGCCGGGCCCGCCTGCTCGACCTCGACGGCGCCGACTGGATATCCATCGGCCTCATGCCGGCCGAGGAGAGTGCCCGGATGGTCGCGGAGACCCTCGGGGAGCACCGGGTCGCCGCGGAGCCCGAGAGCGCCGCCGAACTGGCCCGCCTCTGCGGCCACCTGCCGCTCGCCCTGCGCATCGCGACCGCCCGGCTGCGCAACCGGCCCCGCTGGACCGTGCAGTACCTCGTCGCGCGGCTGCGCGACGAGACCCGCCGCCTCGACGAGCTGAGCTCGGGCGAGCGCAGCGTCGCCGCGACCCTGCGCCTCTCGTACCAGGCGATGGACGAGAAGTGCCGCAGCGCGTTCCGGCTGCTGGCCCTGCACCCGGGCACGGCCCTCGACGTCCACTCGGCGGCGGCCGTCATCGGAACGGACACCCGCGACGCCGAGGACGTCCTCGAACTGCTGCTGGACGTCCACCTGTTGCAGCAGCCCGAGATGGACCTGTACGTCCTCCACGACCTGGTGCGCAGCTTCGCGCACAGCCTGCGGTCCCCGGACACGGAGCGGGCCGACGCCGAGGCCGCCGAACGGCTCCTCGACTACTACCTCACCGCCACCGAGGCGGCCTGCGCGGTCCTCTTCCCGGGGCGGCGGCTGCGCGACACCGGCATCCCGGCGTCCAAGGCCGAACTGCCGCCCCTCGGCGAAAGCGACCGCGCCCTCCAGTGGTTCACGCGCGAGCACGCGGGGCTGCTGGCGGCCGTCGCCCTGTCCGACCAGCGGGGCCACGACCGGCACACCGTCCACCTCACCCGCAACATCGTCTTCCAGCTCCACGCGGGCGGCCACTTCGAGGAGTTCCGCGAGCTGGGCCGGGTCGCCGTCGGCGCGGCCCGCCGGCTCGCAGACCTCTCCCTGCTCAGCGTGACCCTCTCCAACCTGGGCATCGCCTGCTGGAAGCTCGGCCGCTTCGAAGAGGGCATCGAGGTCACCGAGGAGGGCCTCGACACCTCCGTCCGCCTCGGCGACCGGCACAACGAGGCGCACAGCGAAAGCATCCTGGGCCTGCTCAAGACCACCCTCGGCAGGTTCCCCGAGGCCCTGGTCCACCTGGAGAAGGCGATCGCCCTCGAACGGGAGCTGGGCGCCGCCCGCCCGGAAGCCGAAAGCCAGACCCTGCTCAGCACCCTCTACACCCAGTGGGGCCGCTACGCGGAGGCAGCCGAGGCGGCCCGCCGCGCCCTCAGCCTCGACCGGGAGCTCGGCAACCGCCGCCACGAGACGACGGCACTGGTCGACCTGGCCTTCGCCCACGCCGGGCTCGGCGAGGACGAGGAGGCACTGCGCCTGCTGGTCCAGGCCCGCGACCTGTCCGACGCGTCGACCTCACCCGGGGACCTGGCCCTGATACTGGCCCTCTCCGCCGACGTCGCGGACCGCCTCGGCCGCCGGGACCGCTCGGAGGCGGACGCCCAGCACGCCCTGGAGCTGGCCCGCTCCTGCGGTACGCCGATCCGCCAGGCGAAGGCCGAGAACCTCCTCGGGGCCCGGCTTCGCCGCCTCGGCGCCCACGAGCCGGCGATGGCCCTGCACGCGAACGCCCACAAGATCGCCGCGGCGATCCGCTACCAGGCCGAGGAGGCCCATGCCCTGCAGGGCATGGCCGAGGCAGCCGACGCCCTCGGCGACCACGAGGGGGCCGCCCGCCAACGGGCCGAGGCGGCCCGGCTGTTCGACGCGATGGGCCTTCCCGCACACTGCCGCTCCCGCTAGTGCTGTGACCGGGAAGGTTTGCCGGCCAGAGCACTAGGCAGCCCAGGCCGTCTCTTTCGGATCTTGCCGCAACGCGCGAGCGCCCCCCACACGGGCCCAGCCCAGGGGCGCCCACCCCCAAAAAAACAACCAAGGAGGAGCCAAGGAGGACGACAGCCCGGCCCCC
>NZ_JBHWMB010000025.1:74692-106253 GCF_042730015.1 Streptomyces sp. NPDC059957
GGGGATTTTTTGCCAACAAGAACATGACCCCCCCCGCCTTTCTTTTTTTGCTCTTTCCCCCACCAACCACCCCCCCCCCCTTGTTTCTGCCACGGCCCCCCCCCGCGTCACAAGGCCGATCAGGGGCGGATCAGGGGCGGATGACGGCCGGGCCCTTGTCCTCGGCCAGCACGTGGTGGCCGGCCGGCACGTCCGTCGAACCGGCCTGGACGGGGGCCGTCGCCTGAACCGCTCCGAGTCCGAGCACCAGAGCCACAGTGAAGATCCCGATCAGTCCGGCCAGCTTGCTGCGCATTGTTTCCGCCCCTTGGTCTGTGGTGCCCTCGTCCTGACACCACGGATGCTGTCCGCGGCCGTTCCCGAACGGTTCCCCCCGCGATACCGAGCGCGACCGTACAGCGGGAACGGGATCCCCCGCAGGGGGTCGGTCAATCGTGGCGCGATTGACCGAGGTTGGCCGGATCAGGACTGCCGCGGAACCCTGCATTCCACGATCCGCGGACCCCGATCGGTGAGGACCACCGCGGTGTGCGCGGTACCCGCCTCGTGCCCGGCCAGGTCCAGCAGGGCCCGGACCGCGGAGCGCAGCAGCGACTGCTGCGCCTCCGTCGGCGGCTCCCCCGCAGCGATCCCGACCACGGTGTGCATACCGCCCTCGGTGCGGGTCTCCACGGTGAACCGCGGTCCCTCCAGGGGCTCTTCCACGTGCTCCGGGGCCGACTGCTCCTCGGCCACCAGGCCCTCGGCCCAGCGCTGCGTGGCCGACAGCTCCCGCAGGAGCCGGCCCAGCTCCTGCTCGTCGTTCAGATCGGGCGGATGGTTCGAATGCTTCGAACGGTTCACGGATCACTCCTCAGGCAGTCAACTCCCCGGGAGAATCCCGCCGCTTCGTCCCGATGCGTTCCCGGTCCGTTCCCATCGCACCCCATCGGATCCCATCGGATCCCATCGTGTCCCAACAGGTCCGGTCGGTCCATCGGGTTTCGGCTCAACCCGCGGGGACGGCGACCCGTTCGGGCGCCTGGGCGATCCGCGCCGGCCGGGGCCTGACGAGGGCCAGGTAGCTGTCGGTGCGCAGCGCCACCGACTCGTCCAGCCGGCCCGCGTTGAAGAAGATCTCCTCGTACTCCAGCAGGGCCGGATCGACGAGCACCTCGACCGACGGATCGAAGCTGAGCGGCATGATCGAGCCGCTGACACATCCCGTCAGGTCCTCCGCGACCGAGCGCACGGCGAAGGACGCTTCGGTCCCGCCGTACTCCGAGCGGACCGCCTCCAGGTCGACCCGGCAGTGCCCGGGCACCACCGCGATCACGTAGCGGCGCCGTTTGCGGCCGAGTGCCACGCGGATCACCAGGCACTTGGCGGCCTGCTCCAGCCGGTGGCCGCGGATCGAACTGGCCAGGTCGGTGCGGCCCTCCGGGGCGTGCCGCAGCAGCCGGTAGTCGGCTGCTCCGTCCGCCAGGAGGTCGATGAGCCGGGAGTAGCTGTCCGCGATCGCGGTCGCAGCGGTCACTTCGGTCCTTTCGGGAAGGTGGTCGGAGGTGACTCAGCGCGGACGCAGCTCCAGGGTGCAGCACTTGACGCTGCCGCCCGCCTTGAGGAGCTCGGAGAGGTCCACCCCGATCGGCTCGAAGCCGCGGGCGCTGAGTCGTTCCTGCAGGCGGGTCGCCGCCGTCGGCAGCAGCACGTGGCGGCCGTCGGAGAAGGCGTTGAGCCCGAACACCGCGGCGTCCTCGGCGGTTGCCAGGATCGCGTCGGGGAACATGGAGCGCAGGACGGCCTGGCTGCCCTCGGAGAAGGCGGCCGGGTAGTACATGACCTCGTCGTCCGAGAGCACGGCGAGCGCCGTGTCCAGGTGGTAGAACTCCGGGTTGACGAGGGTCAGGCTGGTCACGGGGAGGCCGAAGAACTCCTGGGCCTCGGCGTGCGAGCGCGGGTCGGTGCGGAAGCCGGTGCCGGCCAGGATGCGGCGGCCGACGGTGAGGATGTCGCCCTCGCCCTCGTTGATGTACTCGGGCCACAGCAGCTCGCTGAAGCCCTGCTTCTCGAACCACTTCAGGTACGCGGGGCCCTCAGCGGTGCGCTCAGCGTGCCGGAAGCGGGCACCGTAGACCTTGCCGTTCACGACGGTGGCGCCGTTCGCGGCGAAGACCATGTCGGGCAGGCCCTCGATCGGGTCGACCTCCTCGACGGTGTGGCCGAGCTCCACGTAGAGGTCGCGCAGGCGCTGCCACTGGCGGACGGCCAGGCTGTTGTCGGTGCTCTTCTCCGGGTTCATCCACGGATTGATCGAGTACGTGACGTCGTAGTGGCGCGGACGGCACATCAGCAGGCGGCGCCGGGTGGCGATGCGGGTCGGCTTCGTCGGCTCGTACCGCGCGGAGGCGCTGGGGATGTATCCGGCGGGGGTGATCGGCTCGGTGAGCGGCACTGTGACTCCTTCAAAGGGTGGTTGGAGGGGATTCCCGGGCGCCCGCAGGGTGTGCGGGCCGCCCGGGCGGTGCGACGCGAGGTCAGCGGATCTGTCGGTGGTGGTGCTGGACGGTCTCCGTCAGCGGGCGGAGGCGAGCGGCTTCTCGCCGGCCTCGTCCGCGGCTTCCGCGGCTTCGGCTGCTTCGGCTGCTTCCGCCGTCTCCTCCGACGGCTCGTCGGACGCCCTCAGCCCGACCGCCGCCATGGCGGCCGCGACGGCTCCGAGGACACCGCAGACGGCCCAGATGACATTGCCCTGGGTGGTCCACAGGAGCATGCCAAGCGCGGGTCCGATGGCCGAACCCAGGCCGAACACCGCCTGCGAGGCGGCGATGTAGCGGCTGCGCACCTCGACCGGGGCCTTCGCCGGGTGGGCCCACAGGGTGGGGCCGCTGATCATCAGGCCGGCCACGCTCAGCACGGTGGTGAGCAGGATCAGCACGGCCGAGCTGCCCGGAAGCCCGTAGCCCGCGATGCCGAGCCCGTAGACGAAGGTGCCGACGGTGGCGGCGATGCTCGCCCGCCAGCGGCTGACCCGGGCGGTCACGGCCAGCTCGAAGCTGATCAGGAGGACGGAGGAGAGGGTGAGCACCGCGCTGTACAGGGCGGTGGAGTGGCCGTCCGCCTCGATCTTGACCGGGAGGACGGCGTAGAACTGCGCGTAGATCAGCGCGCTGAGCAGCATGGACCCGAGGTAGAGGATGAAGCGGGTGTCGCGCAGCATCGCCCCGTACGCGGACTTGCCGGCGGTCTTCCGCTCCGCGGCGGCGGTGGCCACGGCCGCGGCTCCGGTGGCGGCCGCGGCCTTCTTGTCGTTCGGCAGCAGCACCACGGCGAGCATGGCGTACAGCAGGGCGGTCGTGCCGTTCACCCAGAACAGCAGGCTCCAGTCGATCTGGACGAGCACGGCGGCGAGCAGCGGGCCCGCGGCGGCGCCGACGTTCATCGCGATGCGGAGCATCGAGAAGCCCATCACCCGGAACTCCTCCGGCATGAGCTCGCTCAGCATCGAGGAGGCCGCCGGGCGGTACGACTGGGTGATCGCGCCGAGCGCCACGACCAGGGCGATCAGCACCTGGTAGCGGTCCGGCTCCGCGGCCCACGGAATCCCGAAGACCAGCAGCGCGGAGCCGCCCATGGCGACGGCGATGGTGTTGCGGGCGCCGAGCCGGTGGGTCAGTTCCCCGCCCAGCAGCGTCCCGGCGACGGCTCCCGCTCCGTACGCGGCGAGCACGAGACCGGCCCGGCCGGCGTCGAAGCCGCGGTGCAGCAGGAAGAGCACCAGGAAGGTCTGGACGAAGGCGCCGAGCTGGTTCAGCAGCACCCCGCCCAACAGGTAGCGGACCGTGCGCGGGGTCGCGCGCAGGGCGGAGAGGACGCCGGGCGCGGCGTCGTCCTTGGATGTAGGCACACTCATCGCTTCACCTTCGGGGTCGGGTGGGGGTGGGGGCAGGGGGCGGGGGGCGGGGGGCGGGGGTGCTGGTACGGCTTGGGGGGGCGGGGTCAGGAACCGATGGCCTGGGGGAAGGTGAAGAGACCGTCCGGGTCGTACTTCCGCTTCACCTCGACCAGCCGCTCGTAGTTCGCGCCGTAGTAGGCCTCGCGCCAGTTCTCCAGCTCGGGGTCGAGGAAGTTCTGGTAGGCGGACCCGGTCACGTGGGGGGCCATCGCGCCGTGCAGGCCGTTCAGCCAGTCGGTGTTGGCGCCGATCTGCTCGGCGGAGTCCTCGTCGGTCCACGAGGTGTCCATGGAGACCAGGAAGAGCGTGTCCCGGTGGACGAAGGCGGTGGCATCGGGGGCGGTGCGGTTGATGGCGCCGCCCCACGAGAACAGTCCGACGCCGCCGCCGTCCGGGTTGTGGCTGCCGGGCCAGCGCTCGACCCAGCGGAGCATCGTCTCGACGCCGTCCCCGGAGAGCGGTTCGCGGATGTAGTTGGACCGCAGCGCGAACTGGTCGCCCGCCGTCGCGTGGATCATGTACTTGTTGGCCTCCCAGAACGTCCGCTCCGTCACGTCGCGGGTCAGGGGGGTGGCCGCGGTGAGGACCGGGTCCAGGATCGCCAGGCACTCGGAGGCGGGGCCGAAGAACTGCCCCTGGACGGTGACCTCGGCGTTGCGGCGGATGTCCGCGGGATCGGTGCCGTACGTCCACACGCCCAGGCGGGCCGCGAAGTCGTCGGGGGCCTGCTGGACGACGCGCTGCATCACCTCGAAGACGGCGGCCGCGTCGGACCAGGCCCAGGTGAGGCTGAAGGTGGTCACGTCGGGGACCGGCTGCGCCTGGAAGGTGAGGGAGACGTTGATGCCGAAGTTGCCTCCGCCGCCGCCCCGCATCGCCCAGAACAGGTCCGGGTTCTCGTGCTCGTTGCAGACGGCGAGGGAGCCGTCCGCGAGGACCACGGTGGTCTCCACGAGCGCGTCGGCGGTCAGGCCGTAGCGGCGCGCGGCGAAGGCGGCGCCGCCGCCGAGCGCGAGGCCCGCCACGCCGACGGTGGGGCTGGTGCCGGTCGAGAAGACCATCTCGTAGGGCTGCAGCGCGTCGTAGACGTGGCTGATCTTGGCGCCGCCGCCGGCCGTCACCAGTCCGGTGGAGCCGTCGGCGCGCGCCAGGGTGAGCCGGCTCAGGTCGATGACGAGCCCGTCGTTGACCGAGTACCCGGCGAAGCTGTGGCCGCCGGAGCGTGCGACGACGGGCACGTCGTTGCCGCGCGCCCACAGGAGCGCGCGCTGCACGTCGGACGCGTCGGCGGCGGTGACGACCGCGGCCGGCGAGCGGTCGCGGTAGCGGGTGTTGAACAGGTGGCTGCCGACCCGGTGGCCTGGGGTGCCGGGCAGGAAGACCCGGCCGGTGACCTCGCGGGCGAGCTGGGAGAAGTCCGCGGCCATGTCAGCGCACCTCTTCCAGGTACGAGACTCCGCTGTCGGCGTTGGCGCCGTAGCGCTCCCACTGCTCGTGGAAGCGTATGCGGCCGTCGTCGAGCAGCTGGGGCGTGTTCACGCTGTGGCCCGACACGATGCGTCCGTCGTTGAGCACCATGCTGTACGCGAAACTGATCACGCCGTCGGTGTCGGTGACGCCGGCGAGGGATCCGCGCCGGACCTCGCCCCCGGCGAACTCGGCCCAGACCAGATCGCCCTCGTGCCGGTACACGGCGGCCGGTACCTCGGCCCCCGTGCCGTCCACCACCTTGCGGAATCGCTTGCCCTCGTAATTGATCACGGCCCCATGGAAGCGGCGCGCGGGATTGTCCGGAAGGAATCGCGGGATCGGCCAATCAACCGTTCCCAGCCGGTCTGCGGGAGTGAGTCTTGGACCCACTGGTGCTGACTGGGCGCATCCGAACCGGATCGGGCAAGGGCGCAACCGGGCAGTGGCACGGCACGTCTGGAGGGGAACGAGACGGGGAACGGGACTGTGGGGAGCGACGCTGGCGCTGGTGCTTGCGCTGGCGCTGGCGCTGGCGCTGGCGCTGGCGCTGGCGCTGGCGTCGACCGGATGCGAGGAGCCGACACCGCCGCTCCAGCCCTTGGACCCGGAGTTCGTGCGCACGATGCGGCCGGTGATCCAGGATCATCTGGCCGCGACCCTGAACACTCGACAATCCCTTCCGGTGCGCTACGGCGAGGTGCCGGGATGGGAGCTCCGCTATTTCTGCGACGTGCGGATCATCGAGGTCACCCCGATGTCGGCGCAGGGCGCGTACAGCGTCGGGGTGCTCGCCGCGTGCGAGGTGTACGAGCGCGTGGGGACGGAACTGGTGAAGGGGATGTTCGGCGAGGTGGGCCCGTGGCTCGTCGAGCTGGACGGCCCCCGGGTCCATTCGAGCATCAACGACCCGGAGGGACACGAACCGGAGGTCTGGAACAAGGGCTGGTCGAAGCAGGCCACGGACGAGATGTACCGCCTGATGAGCACCAAGTGGGCTGATCCCGCCGTCGCCGCCCGCCGGCACTTCGGCCTCCCCGCGGACGCGCGCGTGCGATGACAGGTCACGAGCGCCGATGGGTGCAGCCTCTGGCCGCACTGTGCTCCACCACCACGGTCGTGACATCCGGATCGGCCGACAGACGACGCGCCTTGCCACGCGATCCGTTCATCCCGGACACGACCTCGGATTCGCTCCGCACCACCCGATGCCCGGCCTTCACCGCCCACGCCGACAGCCTCGATCAGCGGAACCGGAACTCGCACCAGACGACCTTGCCCGGCGCCCGCGGCAGCACGCCCCAGGCATCGGCGAGCGCCCCCACGATCGACAGCCCCCCGCCCGTGCGGCCCCTCCCCGATCCGCGACAGCCCGGGCCCACTGTCGTGCACCTCGACGCGGACGGTCCCGTCGTAGCTGAGCAGCCGCAGCAGGTAGCCCCGGCCGCGCGGGACCCCGTAGCGCAGGGCGTTGGTCGCCAGCTCGCTCACGCAGAGCAACACGTCGTCGTGCCGGCCGAGTCGCCCCCCCGCCTCCAAGGTGTCACGTGTGAAGTGGCGTGCGGTGCCGATGGTTTGGGGTGAGCGCAGGTAGAGGCGCTCCTGGACCAGGGCGGGTTGAGTATGCAGATTCACGTACCGATCGTCGCGTTACGTGACTAGCGTGGAGCAGTACGGCAACCCGTACTCAGTGATGAGTACGGGTTGGCACGGGGTAGTGCAGCCGCAAGGGTGGGGAGTTCATCGTCATGCCACCGAGGAAACGCGCACGGCCGAACGCGACGACCATGAAGATGGTGGGGAGGATGGTCGCCGCGGCCCGGATCGCCAAGAACCTGACACAGAAGCAGCTCGGAGAGCTGGTCGGTTTGGATGCGGAGACGATCGCGTCCATCGAGCAGGGGCGGAGAGGGCTCATGCCTGATGTCGCGGAGCTGATGGACCCTTGCCTAGGGCTACCGGGCCTGCTGACCGTGGCCGCCAACGAAATGCCCGAACGGGATGCGAGCACCCCTTGGTCCGAGGAGTACATGGACCTCGAACAGCAAGCGATCACGCTCAACTGGTACGAATCCACAGTCATCCCAGGACTCCTGCAGACCGAGAACTACATGCGAGCCCTCTTTCGCTGCCGCGTCCCGGCGTTCCTCCCCGAGGAGATCGAGACCCTGACCGTCCGACGCCTCTCCCGGGTACAGATCCTGCACCGACGGCACCCTCCGAATGTCACCTTCATCATTTCGGAGACGGCACTCAGCGACCGGATCGGTGGCGACGAGGTCTACGCCGGACAGGTTCGCCACTTGCTGGCCTGCATGGAAATCCCGCACGTCACGGTCCAGGTACTGCCCCTCGGCCAGACGTTCCATCCGGCCGTTTCCGGCTCGTACACCATGCTGGAGACAGCCGAGCACCAGCACCTCGGCTACTTCGAAGGCCAGCGCGGCAGCAAACTCGTCACTGACCCCGACGACGTCAGCATCCTTGCTCAGCGATATGCAATGCTGCGAACCCAGGCCCTCAATCCTCGTGAATCTAAGGGGCTGTTGGACCGCCTGCTAGGAGAGCTATGAGCACGGACCTGAAGTGGTTCAAGTCCAGTTACAGCAGCAGCGACGGTGACCAGTGCCTGGAGGTGGCCATCGCCTGGCACAAGTCCACGTACAGCAGCGGCACGGACGCCGCCTGCGTAGAGGTCGCCACCTGCCCGGACACCGTCCACGTCCGCGACTCGAAGGTCCAGAACGGACCCGTGCTGGACCTGACCCCCTCCGCCTGGGCCACCCTCACGGAGTGGACCGCTCGCTGATCAGCGCGGCCAGGCCGTCCAGGATGCGGCCCAGCCCGAAGCGGAACTGGAAGTCCGGCTCGTCGGAGCCCGTGAACGCGTCGGACTCCAGCAGCCCCGTCACCGCCGGGTGCGTGTCCGGGCCGGTCATCAGCCGCAGCGTGCGCAGGTACTGACCCAGCACCTGGTCCGGTGAGACGCCGGACTTGATGATGGCGTCCATCATGTCCGCGGCCATCGTCGCCTCGTTGCGGACCAGGCCGCCGATCAGGATGATCGCGGAGAGCTTCTCGCTCTCCCGCAGGGCGGTCCCCGCCATCGCCGCGAGCCCGCGGTCCATCCAGGCGAGCTGGTTCGGGCTGACCGGCGCCCCGGTGATCGGGATGCGCAGGATCCAGGAGTTCGCCATCAGGACGGCCCGCTGCGCGTACGCCCACTCCGACAGCAGCTCCCGCCAGCCCGCGTCCGACCCCCCGGAGGAAGCCGGCGGGGTGCCGACACCCGCGTCGGCCATCAGGATGTAGAGCTCTTCCTTCGCCGTGACGTACCGGTAGAGGGACATCGTCGAGACGCCCAGCTCCTTGGCCACCCGGCCCATGGAGACGACGCCCATCCCCTCCGCAGCGGCCAGCGCCACCGCCGCGTCCACGATCCGCTGGAGGGTGAGGGTGGGGCGCGGGCCCTTGCCGGGGCGTTCGCGCAGGCCCCAGGCCATGGCCAGGCTCGCCGGGAGCCCGGTGCCGTCGTCGTCCGCTTCGTTCGCCATCGCCGCTCCCTCCCTCCGCCCGTCCGTCCGTCCGTCCGTCATGAGTCGTTGACGCACATCCTAGTTCTGTGTATTACTTACGCAATGGCGCGTAACCCATACGCAGAACGCAGATCGGAGTCCGACGTGGACGACCTCGGCATCCACGCCACCGCCCTGACCAAGTCCTACGGCGCCCTGCGCGTCCTCGACGGCATCGACCTCGCCGTCCCGCGCGGCAGCGTCCTCGCCCTCCTCGGCCCCAACGGCGCCGGGAAGACCACGACCGTCCGGATCCTCGCCACCCTCACCGAGCCCGACTCCGGCACCGCGCGCGTCGCGGGCCACGACACCGCGTCCGCGCGGGCCCTCGTACGCCGCTCCATCAGCCTCACCGGGCAGTCCGCGGCCGTCGACGAGCTCCAGACCGGCGCCGAGACCCTGCGCATGATGGGCCGGCTCCGCGGACTGAGCCCGCGCGCGGCCAGGGCACGGGCCGACGAACTCCTCGACCGCTTCGGGCTCGCCGAAGCCGCCGGACGCACGGCGAAGAGCTACTCGGGCGGCATGCGCCGCCGCCTCGACCTCGCCGCGAGCCTGGTCGCCCGGCCCGAGGTGATCTTCCTGGACGAGCCGACCTCCGGGCTCGACCCGCGCAGCCGCCAGGACCTGTGGGAACTCGTACGGGAACTGCGCGCCGACGGCACCAGCGTGCTGCTCACCACCCAGTACCTGGAGGAGGCCGACCGGCTCGCCGACCGCGTGGCCGTCCTGGCCGGCGGGCGGATCGCCGCCGAGGGCACACCCGCGGAGCTCAAGTCCCGCGTGGCGGGCCACCGCCTCGACCTGACCCTCGCCAGCCGTGCCGCCTACGACGCCCTGACCCCGCACGCGCTCCGCCTCTCGGCGGGGGAGCCCGCGGCCGTGGCGGAGGGCCTCACCCTCGCACCGGAGGAGCTCGGCCTCAGCCTGCCCACCGACGGCAGCGCCGCCCACGTCCGGTCCCTGCTCGACGAGCTCGACCCGGACCGCACGGCCGTGGACCGCTTCTCGGTCCGCGGCGCCACCCTCGACGACGTGTTCCTCACCCTGACGGGAGCCGCACCGTGACCACCTCCGCACCCATCGCCGCCGCAACCACCATCGCGGCCCACCCCGCGGTTCGCCCGACCCGCCCGGGCGTCATCGTGGCGGCCCACGCCCTCACCGGGCGCAGCCTGCGCATCAGCAGCCGCCAACCGGACGTCCTGATCACGGCGTTGATGCTGCCGGTCATGCTGATGCTCATCTTCGTCTACTTCTTCGGCGGAGCCATCGACACCGGGACGACCTACGTGACCTACGTGGTCCCGGGAGCGATGCTGCTCTGCGCCGGCTTCGGCGCGGCCAGCACCGCCGTCAGCGTCGCCACCGACATGAAGGAAGGCGTGATCGACCGCTTCCGGTCCCTGGACATCGGCGGCGTCCCGATCCTGGCCGGGCATGTCGCGGCCTCGGTCCTGCGCAACCTCGTGTCCACGGGCCTGGTCCTGGCCGTCGCCCTCGCCATCGGCTTCCGCCCCCAGGCCTCGCTGCGCGGCTACCTGGCCGCGGCCGCGCTCCTGGTCGCGTACATCACCGCGATCTCGTGGCTGGCCGCGACGCTCGGACTGCTCGCCAGCACCCCGGAGGCGGCGGGCGGCTTCACCTTCCTGATGATGTTCCTGCCGTACCCGTCCAGCGCGTTCGTCCCCATCGACACCATGCCTGGCTGGCTCCACGGCTTCGCCGACCACCAGCCGCTGACCCCGGTGATCGAGTCCCTCCGGGCCCTCCTCCTGGCCCAGCCGGCGGGCGACACCCCCTGGGTGGCCCTGGCCTGGTGCGCGGCCATCGGCGCGGTGTCCGTGACCCTGGCGGCCTTCGTCTTCGACCGCCGGACGCGGTAGGCACCAGGTACCGCTCAGGCCCGTCCGTGAGCACGGACGGGCCTGAGCGGCAGGTACGTCAGTGAGTCAGCGGATACGAGTGCCGCCCCGTCGCCGCGTCGATCTCCGAGTGGGCCTTCTGCAACATCTGGGACGCGATGTCCATGAGCGCGCGAGCGCCCGCGATCTCTTCCCCGACCCGCAACTGCTCAGGATCGGAGGGATGACGCATGGCGTAGCCGTGCGCCCGTACCTCGGAGCCGTCCCCGAGTCTGACCAGGGCCGCCGCACTGGTGCGGTGGCCCTCCTCGGTGAATTCGAGCTCCACATGCCACCCGACGAGCGTGGTCATGGCCCATCACCTCCAGGGGTCCGTACACCCTGCCTCCAGCGTGCACCTGCACGGGACACGATGCGAGTCGGGGGGCGGTGGGTGCGCCTGTGCTGCGGGCCAGTCGGTGGCTTTGACGGGGACCGGGGGGAGGAGAGGGGAGGAGCGGCCTGGTCGGTCACTTGCGAGGGGCTTCCGGCCAGTGGGCATCCGGACACCGCTCCGGCAGGACCGTGACCTCAGCCGGTACGGACGCGCGGGGAGAGCAGAGCATCCAGGGCCGGGCGCCTGAACACCCTTCCCGTGACGTCGAGATACGCGGCAGATCGCTACGCACTACCACTCGGCTTAGCGACTACCGACCGCCTGTGGCTGGACATAAGCCGCCCACCGCCCGTTGACCGTCCCACTCTGCCCAGCGACTGCGGAAAGTGGGAGGGAAACGACCACCCGCACGCTAAATGATCAGTTCTCGGATGGTGAGGACGAGGATGACGGCGTTGGACGTCGCCGGGCGTCGTCGGACCTCGCCGGACCTCGCCGGACGTCGTCGGACCTCGCCGGACGTCGTCGGACGTCGTTGGACCTCGCCGGACGTCGTTGGACGTCGTTGGACCTCGCCGGGCGTCGTCGGACGTCGTCCGACGGCCTCGGGCGACCTCGGGCCCGTCCGGGCCCTTGGTGGCCTATGACCAGCCACGGCCGGTCAGTAGTCGCTAAGCCGAGAAGGACTGTGTAGCGATCTGTCGCGTCCACCGACCCTGAGGTCCTTCTCGTCACCCTCTCGCTCATGCTGGCGGTCGACGGTCACGGGAAGGGTGTCCAGACCCCCCGGCCCTGGATGCTCTGATCGCCCCGCGCGTCCGTTCCGGCTGAGGTCACGGTCCTGCCGGGGCCGTGTCCAGATGACCGCTGGCCGGAGAAGGCACAGGCATCTCAGACGAGGCCGCTCCTCCCCACACTCTCCCCCCGGCCATTCCCCGGGGGGATCCCGGAAGTCTTGTGTTTTTCCGTGGTGGGACGGTCCGTCAAGGGTGGCCGAAGGCCATCGCGAAGCGACGCGACCGCAGGGAGCGCCCTTGACGGACCGTCCCACCACGGAAGGACGCTCGACTGCCGGGACGCCGCCCGGCACCCACGCAGCCACCGCCCGGCCCGCAGCACAGACCCCCCGACCCCGCTCACCCTTAGCGGCCGGCGGTCAGCGCTCCGCCTGCAGCCGCTGTGCGACCTCCGTCGCCCAGTACGTCAGGATCGTGTCCGCACCCGCCCTCTTGATGCCGAGCAGGGTCTCCATGATCGCCCGGTCGCGCTCGATCCAGCCCTTCTCCGCCGCCGCCTCGATCATCGCGAACTCGCCGCTGATCTGGTACGCCGCCACCGGGACGTCCACCGACTGCGCGACCCGGTACAGGATGTCCAGGTAGGGCCCGGCCGGCTTGACCATCACCATGTCGGCGCCCTCCTCCAGGTCGAGGGCGAGCTCGCGCAGGGACTCCCGGGCGTTCGCCGGGTCCTGCTGGTAGCTCTTGCGGTCGCCCTGGAGCGAGGACGCGACGGCCTCGCGGAAGGGACCGTAGAAGGCGGAGGAGTACTTGGCCGTGTACGCGAGGATCGAGACGTCCTCGTGGCCCGTCTCGTCCAGCGCGTCGCGGATGACGCCGACCTGGCCGTCCATCATCCCGCTCGGCCCCACCACGTGGACGCCCGCGTCGGCCTGGACCTGCGCCATCTCGGCGTAGCGCTCCAGCGTCGCGTCGTTGTCCACGCGGCCGTGCTCGTCCAGCACCCCGCAGTGGCCGTGGTCGGTGTACTCGTCCAGGCACAGGTCGGACATGATGACGAGATCGTCGCCCACCTCCGCCTTCACGTCGCGGATCGCGACCTGGAGGATGCCGTCCGGCTCCGTGCCCGCCGTGCCCCGCGCGTCCTTGTTCTCGTCGGCCGGGACACCGAAGAGCATGATCCCCGAGACCCCCGCCTCGACCGCCTCCACCGCGGCCTTCCGCAGCGTGTCCCGGGTGTGCTGGACCACGCCCGGCATCGCCGAGATGGCGAGCGGCTCGCTGATGCCCTCCCGGACGAACGCCGGGAGGATCAGGTCCGAGGGGTGCAGCCGGTACTCCGCGACCATCCGCCGCATCGCCGGGGTGGTGCGCAGCCGACGGGGCCGCGAGCCGGGGAAGGATCCGTACGTGCTCATCTTCTAGTCGCCTCTTCGAGCTTCGACAGCAGTCGGGACAAGCCTAGAGCCCGCCCCCGGCCAGGCCCGCCTCGTTGCGCTGCTTCCAGTCCCACAGCGCGTTCGCCCGGTGGTCCGGCGAGAAGAGCGGGCCGATCTCCTCCACCCTCGCGTACGCCTGCGGGGTGTCCGGATGGTCCCGCAGGGCCAGGCCGTAGGCGCCGATCATCCGCGTCAGCCAGTCGTCCACGTCCAGGAGGGACAGCAGCAGCTCCGTGGCATCGGCGGTGCGGTCGGCGGACTCCGCCATGCTGTCCGCGGCCGCTTGCCGCATCGGGCTGAGCGGGTCCCGGACCAGGTCGCGCACCACGCCCCGCATGGCGTCCACGTCCTCTTCCCCCGCCAGGAAGCGCAGGGCGACGGAGAACCGCACCTCGTCGTCGGGGTCACCCACCAGGAGCCGCAGGGCCTCGCGCTCCGCGGGCGGGCACGGCCCGTCGGACCAGCCCAGGCAGTCGACGGCCCGCAAACGCACCCCGGGATCCGGGTGGACGGCGTACCTCAGGCCGATGGACCCCAGCCTCGGGTGTCCCACGTCGTGCTCGGTGAGGGCCCACAGCACCACTGCCAGGACCTCGGGGTCCGCCTCCCCGTCCGCCCAGGCGGCGAGGACCTCCCGGTCCTCCTCGTCGTACGGGTACGCGTCGGCCCTAAGGCGCCACTGCAAGGTCAGCAGCCAGTCGGCCGCGAAGCGGCGACGGACGGGGGACCGGTGGTGCCGCAGAGCCGTCACCACCTCCCGGCTGCCCTCCGCGAGGCGAGCCTCGAGCCGGAACTTGGCCTCGGACCAGTCCACGTGCGAGGAGTCGGTGTGCCGGACGGCGCGGTCCACCAGCTCCTCCAGGGGAACCGGAACGCCAAACACCTGCTCCAGGGTGCTCAGTACGGCGCCGTGCCCCGCACGCACCACCAGCCCGCCGAGCGCGATCTGCTCGACCCGGCACCACTCCTCCTCCACCGTCGAGGTCTCCGCCGGCTCCGCCACCCCCGTCAGCCGCCGCAGCTGCGCCTCCGCGCCCACCCCGTACCACCGCCGGGCCGCGTCCAGCAGCCGCGCCCGCTCCTCCTCGGGCAACCGCTCCCCCGGCTCGGCCAGGTCCCGGGACCACAGCAGCGCGCCGACCACCGCCGGGGAGCCGCTCTCGACGGCCCGCAGCAGCGGGGTCGTACCGTCGGGCAGCACCCGGTCCGGGTCGGCCCCGGCCTCCACCAACGCCTCGGCGGCCCCGTGGTCGTAGGCCGCCACGGCCGCGCACAGCGCTACCACCGCGTCATCGCGATCCGTGGATTCCGCGGGTTCCGTGATCACGCCCCGAACATGCCACAGGGCCCGGGTGCACATCGCACCCGGGCCCTGCCAAGTAACACCGCTAAGGCGGACATCAGGTCGTACGGCGCCTGCGCGCCCCCGGCCGCCGCTCGCTCGGCCGGTACACGTTCTCCCCGGCCTCCTTCGCGGCCTCGCGGCGCGCGGCCCCGTACTCCGCCAGGGCCTCCGCCAGCTTGCCCACGCTCGGCTCCGGCGACAGCACGTCGACGCGGAGCCCGTGCTCCTCGGCCGTCTTGGCCGTGGCCGGGCCGATGCACGCGATGACGGTGACGTTGTGCGGCTTGCCGGCGATGCCGACGAGGTTGCGCACGGTGCTCGACGACGTGAAGAGCACGGCGTCGAAGCCGCCGCCCTTGATCGCCTCACGCGTGTCCTGCGGCGGCGGCGAAGCACGCACGGTCCGGTAGGCGGTGACGTCGTCGACCTCCCACCCGAGCTCGATCAGCCCGGCGACCAGGGTCTCGGTGGCGATGTCGGCGCGCGGCAGGAAGACGCGGTCGATCGGGTCGAAGACCGGGTCGTACGGAGGCCAGTCCTCCAGCAGACCGGCGGCGGACTGCTCGCCGCTGGGCACGAGGTCGGGCTTGACGCCGAACTCCACCAGCGCGGCGGCGGTCTGCTCGCCGACGGCGGCGACCTTGATGCCGGCGAAGGCACGGGCGTCGAGCCCGTACTCCTCGAACTTCTCGCGCACGGCCTTGACCGCGTTCACCGAGGTGAAGGCGATCCACTCGTAACGTCCGGTCACGAGCCCCTTGACCGCCCGCTCCATCTGCTGCGGGGTGCGCGGCGGCTCCACGGCGATGGTCGGCACCTCGTGCGGCACCGCGCCGTACGAACGGAGCTGGTCGGAGAGCGAGGCTGCCTGCTCCTTGGTGCGCGGGACGAGCACGCGCCAGCCGAACAGCGGCTTCGACTCGAACCAGGACAGTTCCTCGCGGCGCGCGACGGCGCCGTGCTCCCCGACCACGGCTATGACGGACCGCGCGCCCTCCGGCGAGGGGAGGATCTTGCCCTGCTTGAACACCTGGGCGATGGTCCCGAGCGTCGCGCTCCACGTCCGCTGGCGGGTCGTCGTACCGGCCACGGTCACGGTGAGCGGGGTGTCGGGCTTGCGCCCGGCGCCGATCAGCTCGGCCGCCGCCGCCGAGACGGTCTCCAGCGTCGCGGAGACGACGAGGATGCCGTCGCTGGCGCCCACCTCGCTCCAGCAGCGCGCGGAGGCGGTCCGCGCGTTCACGAACCGCACGTCCGCACCCTGCTTGCCGGCCAGCGGAACACCGGCGTACGCGGGCACGCCGACGGCGGTCGCGACGCCGGGGACGACCTCGAAGGGGATGCCGCCGGTGGCGCAGGCGAGCATCTCCTCGGCCGCGTTCCCGTCGAGCCCGGGGTCGCCGGTGACGGCACGGACGACCCGCCTGCCGGAGCGCGCGGCCTCCATGACAAGATTGGCGGCATCTCGGATGACCGGGACCCCGGCGGCTGCTGACTTCTCGTCAGCAATCGTCAGCTGTGGCGTGTCCACCCCCGCGCGCGCATGCGTACGTACGACCTCGAGCACCTCGGGCTCCGCGATCAGTACGTCCGCGGCGGCCAGGGCCTCCACGGCGCGAAGCGTCAGCAGTCCCGGGTCGCCGGGGCCGGCACCGAGGAAGGTGACGTGCCCCTGGACGGCGACGGACGCAAACGCGGAGGTGGTTGGGCTTGTGGGGTTCAAAGCGACCGCTCCCCCATCAGACCGGCTGCGCCCTTGGCCAGCATCTCGTCCGCGAGTTCGCGGCCGAGCGCCATGGCCTCGTCGTACGACTGGGGCACGGGACCGGTGGTGGACAGCTGCACCAGCGTGGAACCGTCGAGGGTTCCCACGACTCCACGCAGGCGCATCTCATTGACAATCTGCCCGTCGGCCAGCAGGTCGGCGAGCGCCCCCACGGGGGCACTGCAGCCGGCCTCCAGGGCGCCGAGCAGGGCGCGCTCGGCCGTCACGGCGGCCCGGGTGTACGGGTCGTCGAGCTCGGCGAGCGCGGAAATCAGGTCCGTGTCGGACGCCAGGCACTCCACGGCCAGGGCACCCTGGCCGGGTGCGGGCAGCATGTTGTCCACGGAGATCAGGTCGGTGGCCTCGTCGCCGCGGCCGATCCGGTTGAGCCCGGCGGCGGCGAGCACGACGGCATCGAGCTCGCCGTTCCTCACGAACCCGATCCGGGTGTCCACGTTGCCGCGGATGGCGACGGTCTCGATGACCTTGCCCAGCGACTTCGCATAAGCATGCAGCTGCGACCTGCGCCGCGGCGAGCCGGTACCGATCCGCGCACCGTCGGGCAGCTGCTCGAAGGTCAGGCCGTCACGGGCGACGAGCGCGTCGCGCGGGTCCTCGCGCTGCGGCATGGCCGCGATGACGAGGTCGTCGGGCTGCGTGGTGGGCAGGTCCTTCAGCGAGTGCACGGCGAAGTCGACTTCACCGCGCACCAGGGCCTCGCGCAGGGCGGTGACGAAGACGCCGGTACCGCCGATCTGCGAGAGGCTCTCGCGGGACACGTCACCGTAGGTCGTGATCTCCACGAGCTCGACGGGGCGGCCGGTGATCGCCCGTACCGCCTCGGCGACGTGCCCGGACTGGGACATGGCCAGCTTGCTGCGCCGCGTGCCGAGCCTCAGCGGCTGGTCGAGACGTGGATTCATGATGCCCGTCCTGAGTCGTGGTTCTTGTCAGCCTCGTCGGCCCGGCTGACGGAGGCCACCGTCTGCGGGTCGAGATCGAAGAGTTCGCGCAGCGCCTCGGCGTACCCGGCGCCGCCGGGCTCGCTCGCGAGCTGCTTGACGCGCACGGTGGGCGCGTGGAGGAGCTTGTCGACGACGCGCCGCACGGTCTGAGTCACTTCAGCCCGCTGCCGCTCGTCGAGGTCCGGTACTCGCCCATCAAGCCGCGCCACTTCCATGGCGACGACCTCGGCGGCCATGGCGCGCAGCGCGACCACGGTGGGCGTGATGTGCGCGGCCCGCTGAGCGGCCCCGAAGGCGGCCACTTCCGCGGCCACTATCGCGCGTACGGCGTCGACATCGGCGGCCATGGGCGCATCGGCGGAAGCCTCGGCGAGCGACTCGATGTCAACGAGCCGGACTCCCGGAATCCGGTGCACGGCGGCATCGATGTCCCGCGGCATGGCCAGGTCGAGCAGCGCGAGCCGTACGGGCGCGCCGTCCTGGCTCCGTACGGTCTTACGCGGCTGCCGCTGCGCGGCGGCCTCGCCCTGATCGGCCCAGGTCCCGTGCAGCTCCAGCGACCCGGCGTCCACCCCGGCCAGCGCGGCCCGCCCATCGGCGGTCCGCCCCGGATCGGAAGCCAGCGCCTCGAGCCCCACAGGACACCCGTCCCGCTCCTCGACGACCACCTTGCTCCGCACGGCCCCGGCATCGGCAATCCGCCGCCCACCGGCCGCAAGCACGGCAAGCCGCGCGACGAGCGCGGGATCAACCAGCTCGGCCAATTCCAGCCCCGCCGGCGTTTGAGGCGCGGGGGTCCGGGGGCTGGCCCCCGGCAACGGCGCCGCACCCGCCAACGGGTCCGGGGCGAAGCCCAGGGGAACGGAGGAAGGGCGGGTAGGGGACAGCCCCGCAGGGCGCTCCTCCATGGCCCCGGCCACGTCGTCCCCGGTCAGCACCAAGCCAGTGGCACCCGTACAGGACACGACGACATCAACCCGAGCCAGCTCACCCGCAACCGCGGACATCGGCACGGCGGAAGCCGTAACCCCGGTGCCCGAGGCAACCAGAATCTCGGCCAACCGCTCCGCCCGCTCAGCGGTCCGGTTCGCCACCACAAGCTCGGCAAACCCCACCCGCGCCATCGTCGCCGCAGCCAGCGAAGACATCGACCCGGCCCCGATGACGAGCGCCCGCTTCCCCGCGGCCCACTCCTCCACCGGCACCCGCACCGCGAGCTGCTCCAGCCCGAAGGTCACCAGCGACTGCCCCGCCCGGTCGATCCCGGTCTCGGAGTGCGCCCGCTTGCCGACCCGCAGCGCCTGCTGGAACAGATCGTTGATCAGCCGCCCAGCCGTATGGAGCTCCTGCCCCAGCGCCAGCGCGTCCTTGATCTGCCCGAGGATCTGCCCCTCACCGACGACCATCGAGTCCAGCCCGCACGCCACCGAGAACAAGTGGTGGACGGCCCGGTCCTCGTAGTGCACGTACAGATAAGGAGTGAGCTCCTCCAGAGCCACCCCACTGTGCTGCGCCAGCAACGTCGACAGCTCGGCGACACCCGCGTGGAACTTGTCCACGTCGGCGTACAGCTCGATCCGGTTGCAGGTGGCGAGCACCGCCGCCTCCGCCGCCGGCTCCGCGGCCAGCGTGTCGTGCAGCAGTTTGACCTTGGCATCGGCGGCCAGCGAAGCGCGTTCCAGCACGCTCACGGGCGCGCTGCGATGGCTCAGCCCAACGACGAGCAGACTCATGCCGGCATCACCGCCGGGACGTCCCCGTCGGGTCCGCCCTTGCGTGCGACGGCGGCGGCGCGTCCGGCGGGCGGCACGACGGCGGCGGCCGGAGCCGCCCCGGTGCCGGTGCCCGCGGCGGGGCCGCCGGCGGCGGCCTGGGCCGCGGCTTCCTCGCCGGCCTTGCGCTGCTCGTGGAAGGCCAGGATCTGCAGCTCGATCGACAGGTCGACCTTGCGCACGTCGACGCCCTCGGGCACGGACAGCACGGTGGGCGCGAAGTTCAGGATGGAAGTCACCCCGGCGGCGATGAGCCGCTCGCTGACCTGCTGGGCGGCCCCCGCCGGGGTCGCGATGACCCCGATCGAGACGCCGTTCTCCTCGATGATCTTCTCCAGCTCATCGGTGTGCTGCACGGGCATGCCCGCCACCGGCTTGCCGGCCATGGCCGGGTCGGCGTCGATGAGTGCGGCCACGCGGAAACCGCGCGAGGCGAAACCGCCGTAATTGGCCAGGGCGGCGCCGAGGTTACCGATGCCGACGATGACGACCGGCCAGTCCTGGGTCAGCCCGAGCTCGCGGGAGATCTGGTAGACGAGGTACTCCACGTCGTAACCGACCCCGCGGGTCCCGTAGGAGCCGAGGTAGGAGAAGTCCTTGCGGAGCTTCGCGGAGTTGACTCCGGCGGCCGCGGCCAGCTCCTCGGAGGACACCGTGGGCACCGATCGCTCGGAGAGCGCGGTGAGGGCGCGCAAGTACAGCGGAAGCCGGGCGACAGTGGCCTCGGGAATACCTCGGCTGCGGGTCGCCGGTCGGTGAGTTCGGCCAGTTGCCACGATGCTCCTGCGGGATGAGCGGGGCTGCAGGTGGCCACTTGTCCCAGGACCACCCCGTCGAATGCAGGCTATGTCTTTGTGAACGCGTGCACAAAGATTGTGTCCGCTTTGTCCGAGCAAAGTGACCGGGGTCACGCGCCTTGGGCATACGGGCCGGGAACGGATCACACGCCGAACCCGTTCAATTCCCGAAGGGGGCAAAACGGTACACGCTCCTCACCAATACGCCCCCGAGACCCCATAAATCGCCCATGATGGTAACCGCCCGACGGCTCAAGCCTGCAATGCCCGTCGGAGCCGGTCAGGGTTCACCCTCCAGAAGGTGTGCTGTTCACCGTCCACCAGCACGACCGGAATCTGCTCCCAGTGCAGGCGGTACAACTCCTCGTCCTGCGAAATATCCTTCTTCTCCCACCGTGCGCCCGTCTCGGCGCAGACCTTCTCGACCACTTCCTGGGCATCGTCACAGAGATGACACCCCGGCTTCCCGATGAGCGTGACCACCCGCTCCTCGGGACGCTTCTTTTGGGCACGGCGCAGCAAAGGACTCATGCACCCATTCTCCCGCGCCGCCGTGCCGACCGGGCCGCACCCTGCGCACCGAAGAGTTCACATCACCGATTCCCATCGGTTCGGGAACTCCCGAACACAGTGGCTATGCTCGCGTCATGGCCGCTCTGGGATGGCTCACCCCCCGTAGGCGCTCCGCCACCGCGCGGAGCGTGCTGGCAGGCGAGGCCTCGGCCGAGGCCGCCCGCAAGACCGCTCTGGCCGACGAACCACAGGCCGGCCCGGACTTCGCCGGAACCACGGAAGCGGAACGCGCCGCGGAGGCGGAGGCGGAAGCGGAGCCCCAGGCCCCGCAGGAGCCCGCCGAGCCCGAGTTCCCCGTCGCCGGCGACGACCTGGCCGCCGCCTTCTTCGACCTCGACAACACCGTCATGCAGGGCGCCGCGATCTTCCACTTCGGCCGCGGCCTCTACAAGCGGGAGTTCTTCCGCCGCCGCGAGCTCGCCCGCTTCGCCTGGCAGCAGGCCTGGTTCCGGCTCGCCGGGGTCGAGGACCCCGAGCACATGCAGGACGCCCGCGACAGCGCGCTGTCCATCGTCAAGGGACACAAGGTCTCCGAACTGATGTCCATCGGCGAGGAGATCTACGACGAGTACATGGCGACCCGGATCTGGCCGGGCACCCGCGCCCTGGCCCAGGCCCACCTCGACGCCGGCCAGAAGGTCTGGCTCGTCACGGCCGCACCCGTCGAGACCGCCACGATCATCGCCCGCCGGCTCGGCCTGACCGGAGCCCTCGGCACCGTCGCCGAGTCCGTGGACGGCGTCTACACCGGCCGACTGGTCGGCGAACCGCTGCACGGCCCCGCCAAGGCGGAGGCGGTCCGCGCCCTGGCCGCCGCCGAGGGACTGGACCTCGAACGCTGCGCGGCGTACAGCGATTCGCACAACGACATTCCGATGCTGTCGCTGGTCGGACATCCGTACGCGATCAATCCCGACACAAAACTGCGCAAGCATGCCCGCGCCAACGACTGGCGCCTGCGCGACTATCGGACCGGCCGCAAGGCCGTGAAGATCGGCGTCCCGGCCGCCGCGGGCGTCGGCGCGATCGCGGGCGGCACGGCCGCCGCGATCGCCCTGCAGCGCCGCCGCAAGTAGCGGCCGCGGGGCCCCGCCCGGCCTCCCGCCCCATCACACCCGGCGCCCGCCCGTGCCCGGGGCATTCGCTCACCTCTACCCGCGCCCCCGGCGCGGCACTCCGCCCTGCCCCACTCGGTCGCGAGCCACCGTGGAAGCAGGCATTCCGCGCACCCAAGTGATCAAGAATCGATCACCATCTGTGCCTGAATATGCCCTCGACACGCAACAGAAGTGTCGTAACCGGTGATTTGAGCAACTGGGTGTAGCGCTGCCTGTACGAAGCGTTATTCTCCTCAAACGCATGCCACCGCCATCTGTCGCCACGACGGGTGAACGGTCCCGCACTGCACGTGATGGAAGCTCTGCCTCTGGGAGTCCCGTGTACCCACCTGTCGGGGTTGACGCCTCGGGCCTGGCTACGCTGCGCGCAACGGTCCTCGACCAGCTGCGCGGCTTCGTCCCCACCGCGTACACCGTCCCCGCATTCGCCACCGCGGTCCCCGCCGGACTCGGCCCGGCCGGTCCTTGCTATGCCCTGACCGACGGCGGGGCAACGGTGGGCAGACGCGGTCGCGCCGGCGGCTCGTCCGCCGGGGGCGCTGCCGCCGGGACCACCGCGCCCGCCGCCCGCCGTCCCACCGCGGACAGCGACCAGGCCCGCATGATGGACCTGGTCGAACGCGCCCAGGCCGGCGAGGCCGATGCCTTCGGTCGCCTGTACGACCAGTACAGCGACACCGTCTACCGCTACATCTATTACCGCGTCGGCGGCAAAGCGACCGCGGAGGATCTCACCAGCGAGACCTTCCTGCGCGCGCTGCGCCGTATCTCCACCTTCACCTGGCAGGGCCGCGACTTCGGCGCCTGGCTCGTGACGATCGCCCGCAACCTGGTCGCCGACCACTTCAAGTCGAGCCGCTTCCGCCTGGAAGTCACCACCGGCGAAATGCTCGACGCCAACGAGGTGGAACGGTCCCCCGAGGACTCCGTCCTGGAGTCCCTCTCCAACGCGGCCCTGCTGGAAGCCGTACGGAAACTCAATCCGCAGCAGCAGGAGTGCGTGACCCTGCGCTTCCTGCAGGGCCTCTCGGTCGCCGAGACGGCCAGGGTGATGGGGAAGAACGAGGGTGCCATCAAGACCCTCCAGTACCGGGCGGTCCGCACCCTGGCCCGCCTGCTCCCCGACGACGCCCGCTGACGCCGCCCTCCTCTCACATTTCGGTACCCCTCCCTGATGACCTTGATGAAACCGACGACCCTGACGACCCCGATGCCACCGACGACACCGTCGAATCCAACGACGCTGTGGTCCGATCATCCTTCGTCCGTAACCCAAGTGCCGCGCCGCTCGTTGTGGGGAATGCAGGCTCCCTGTGGACAAGCCCTGACCGAAGCCGCTCACTCGAAAGTGTGGATGTGCTCAAGGAAGGCAACCTTCCGGACACCTTGGGGAGTCGATCGTCATGACGAGAGGAGGTGCCGCCAGTGATCGCGAACGTGACTCCGCACCGGCGGGCGAACGCCTTCGCCCAGGCCCTGGAGGAGCGGACCCCGTCCGACCTTTCGGAACCGGACCCGGCGGCCGAGCAGTCCGAGGCACCTGCCGAACCTGCCGACCACGACCGGTTGTTGGCCCTGGCGAGCGTGCTCGGCGAAAGAATGCCGCGCCCGGTGCTGGACCCCGAGGTCAAAGTGGTGCAACGAGCCCAGCTCATTGCCGCCATGGAAGCCAAGGTGATGGAAGAGAGGGCCGGGGGCGGCGTGGCCGCCGACCCTCAAGTGCCCGAACAGCGGACCGGCCGCGGCGCCCACCGGGCGACCTCGCTCCGGAAATTGCGGCCCCGCTCCCGCTGGTCCAAGGGCATCGCGGCAGGCGGTCTCACCGTAGGTGTGGCCGCGGGGGCCTTCAGCGGAGTGGCCGCTGCCAGCACGGACGCCCTGCCGGGTGACCACCTGTACCCCGTGAAGCGGGGCATGGAGGACATCCGGCTCGGGATGGCCGACGACGATTCGGACCGGGGCGAGCTCTATCTCGACCAGGCCTCGAACCGCCTGTCGGAAGCCCGCCGGCTCATGGAGCGCGGCCGTCTCGGCGCACTCGACCACGAGTCCCTCGGCGAGATCCGCCGGGCCCTCGCGGGCATGAAGCACGATGCCTCGGAGGGCCACCGGCTGCTCCAGGCCGCCTACGAACGGGACGGCTCGCTCGGCCCGATCCAGGCGCTGTCCTCGTTCTCCCGCTCGCACCGGGACGCGTGGGCCAAGCTCCGGGGCAACCTCCCGGCGCAGCTCACGGACGTGGGCGGTGAGGTGGAGTCGGTCTTCCAGGCCATAGACCAAGACGTGGCGCCGCTCCAGAATCTGCTTCCGAAGCCTCCGGAACAAACCCGCGGCTCCGGACCTTCCACGAAGCCGAGCGCTCCGGCGGGCAAGCAGCAGGCGACGCCCACTCCGGGCGCCCCGTCCGCGGCCCCCACGCCGGCGGCCTCGGGTTCCCCGAAGGCTCCGCCGCCGGGCGGCGGTGGTCTCCTGGGCGGCACGGGCGACCTCTTGAACCCGCCCGCGGGCGGCCAGTCCACCCCGTCGGAATCCGGCCCGGCCCCGACCCCCGCCCACCCGGACATCACCCTCCCGCCCCTCCTCCCCGGCCTCCTCCCAGGCCTGGGCCTCAGCGCGGAAGACGCGGACTAGCGCCGGACAGGAAAAAAGGCCGGCGGGGCTGGAACATCCAGCCCCGCCGGCCTTTTTCTTCGAGCCCCAAGAACCCGACCCACACATGCGAGCTGCCCCTGGCAACGGCGCGTCAGAAGAAGACCGACCTCCGCTGCACCAGCAGCTTGTACAGCGTGTGCTGGATCTGCTCCCGCACCTGATCCGTCAGGTTGAACATCAGCATCGGATCCTCGGCGGCCTCAGCCGCGTACCCGTCCGTCGGAATCGGTTCCCCGAACTGGATCGTCCACTTCGTCGGCAGCGGCACCGCACCCAACGGCCCCAGCAGCGGGAACGTCGGCGTGATCGGGAAGTACGGGATCCCCAGCAGCCGCGCCAGCGTCTTCGAGTTGCCGATCATGGGGTAGATCTCCTCCGCCCCCACGATCGAGCAGGGCACGATCGGCGTCCCCGCGCGCAGTGCGGTCGACACGAACCCGCCCCGCCCGAACCGCTGGAGCTTGTACCGCTCGCCGAACGGCTTCCCTATCCCCTTGAAGCCCTCGGGCATCACGCCCACCAGCTCCCCGGCCTCCAGCAGCCGCTGCGCGTCCTCCGCGCACGCCAGCGTGTGCCCGGCCTTGCGCGCCAGCTCGTTCACCACGGGCAGCATGAACACCAGGTCCGCCGCCAGCAGCCGCAGGTGCCGCTGCGCAGGGTGCTGGTCGTGCACCGCGACCTGCAGCATCAGACCGTCCAGGGGCAACGTCCCGGAGTGGTTCGCCACGATCAGCGCACCGCCCTCCTTCGGGATGTTCTCGATGCCCTTGACCTCGACCCGGAAGTACTTGTCGTACAGCGGCCGCATCAGGGACATCAGGACCTGGTCCGTCAGCTCCTTGTCGTAGCCGAAGTCGTCGACCTCGTACTCCCCGGTGATCCGGCGCCGCAGGAACGCCAGCCCGCCGGCGATCCGCCGGTCCCAGCCGTCCCCCGCCGCCGGCTCCGGTACGGCCTCCACCACCGGCTCCGCCACCGGTTCCACGGCGGGTGCGAGCGGCGCCTCCGGCGCGACCCGTACCCGCCGGGCGGGCGAGGACCGCCGTCGCGGCCGGTCCTCGTCGAACGGAATGACCTTGGCGTCCGCCACTATCGCTTCGCTCCATCCATGTCCACGTCCAGCAACCCGGCCACCCGGTCCACGGCCCGGCCCACCCGCTCCGGCGGCAGGATCCCGCCGCCCCGGCTCCGCGTGAAGTCGGCGAAGGTCTCGGCGGTCGTATACATCGGCTCGAATCCCAGGGCCTCGCGCATCTGCGTGGTCTCCACGACCCGCCCGTGCGTGAGGAGCCTTATCTGCTCGGGCGAGAAGTCCGTCGCCCCGACCGCCCGCAGCGCCGAGCCGAGCCAGGTCACCGCGGGCAGCAGCAGCGGCACCGTCGGCCGCCCCAGGCGCCGCGCGCACTGCGACAGCAGCAGCACCCCGTCGCCGGCGATGTTGAAGGTCCCGCTGAGCCCGCCGGGCCCGCTGGTCTGCGAGGCGAGGCGCAGCACGTCCAGTACGTCGTCCTCGTGCACGAACTGCAACCGCGGGTCGTAGCCCAGCACGGTCGGGATCAGCGGCATCGAGAAGTATTCGGCGAGCGCCGAGTCGGCGAAGGGCCCCAGGATGTTCGCGAACCGCAGCACGCACACCGCGACGTCGGGCCGCCTGCGCGCGAAGCCCCGTACGTACCCCTCGACCTCGGTGGCGTCCTTCGCGAAGCCGGGGCCCGGCAGCGACTTCGGCTGCGTGGTCTCGGTGAAGACGGCCGGATCCCGCGAGGTGCCCCCGTACACACTGGTACTGGACTTCACCACGAGCCGCCGTACCGTCGGCGACTTCTGGCAGGCTCCCAGGAGCTGCATCGTCCCGATGACGTTGGTTTCCTTGACGGTGCTGTACGAGCCGGAGCCCGCGCCCGTCGCCGCTCCCCCGGTGACCGCGAGATGGACCACCGTGTCGACGGCGTTCTCCGCGAGCACCCGGGCGATGGCCGACTGCCTGATGTCCGCACGGACGAACTCGGCCGAGCCGAGCCGGTGCGGCGGGGTCACCGCGTCGACCGCGATCACCCGCTCCACTTCCGGGTCCCGCTGGATCCGCCGCACGAAGCGGCCTCCCAGTTGCCGGGCAGCCCCGGTGACCAGCACGACCTTCCCCACGAGCTCAGCGCCTCCCTCGAAGAAGTCCCCCGGCTGCACCACAGCCCCTCCACCAGAATGGTGGAGGGGCTGCGGAAAACACGTACAGCTGCCGTTTACTTCTTGTTACGGCGCTGGACGCGGGTGCGCTTGAGCAGCTTGCGGTGCTTCTTCTTAGCCATCCGCTTGCGCCGCTTCTTGATAACAGAGCCCACGACTACCCTCGCTCACTTCTCTTCATTCGGTGCGGGGCGTCGGGGCCCACACGACCTACGTCGGCCTAGCCTACCCGCCCGAGCTCTGAGCTTGTAATCCGCGTGCCCCCGAGGGGTAACCGCGGGCTCCCGACCCTCGCCCTCAGGCCGATTCCACCCCCACGAAGGACTCGCGGAGGTACTCGTGCACCGCATTTTCCGGGACCCGGAAGGACCGGCCCACCCGGATTGCGGGCAGATGTCCGTTGTGCACCAAGCGGTACACGGTCATCTTCGACACTCGCATCACCGAGGCGACCTCCGCCACGGTCAGGAACTGAACCTCACTGAGAGGCCTCTCGCCAGCAGCCATGACACACCTTGACCTTCCGCGCATGACGGGCACCGGCTTCCCCTCCGGTTACGCCCCGTCGTCGCACGCTCACTCACCAGAGTAGGGGCGTGTGATACGAGTGGGGAAGAGGAGCTACGTCCACTCCTGCCGACCCGACAGACTCGCCCGATTGAGTACATAGCGAGTGAGCGGTCGGTAGTAGTCCGCGCGCACCGCGTCATCAAGCGGAACCGCCACCGACACCTGTCCCTCGGCTTCCCCCACGAACAGCGCGGGATCATCGGTATCGGCCAGCCCGATCGCCTCCACACCGAGCTGACCTGCACCGCAGACCCACCCGTGGTCTCCCACCACCAGCTCCGGCAACGGCCCTCCGGCCTCCGCCAGTGCCCCGAGCGCGATCCGAACCGGCAGTGGCGAATGGGAGTGCGCGCCGGTGTCACTCCCGTCCGGCCGCACGCCGTCTTCCCGCACCAGTGCGACCCCCCGTACGTAATCGATGCGGTGCGTGCGTACGCCGAACCGGGTCTGCATGTCGACGCGCACCCCCCGCGCCGGAGTGAGGACTTCACATCCCGCCGCCGACAACGCCCCCGCCAAGGTGGCGTAGAACCCCAGGAGCCGGTGCGGATGACCGGTCCCGAACAGCACCGGCGCCCGTGCCCGCGCCACTGCCCGCAGCCGCTCCGCGAAGGCCTCCAGCCCCGCCACCGTCAGCTCGGGATCGATCACGTCCGGCCCGCTGACGTGCGCCGGATCCGCCGAGACACCGCACTTCTGCGCCATCAGCCGCAGCAGATCACCCTCGCCCCAGCCCCACGCGGGATCCAGTCCCAGCAGCACCCGCGGATCCCGCGCCGCGAACAGCCGGTAACTGCGCAGGCTTTCCTCCCGAGAGGTCGCGACGGGCCCGGCCAGTCGGGCGGCCAGCAGATGCGCACGCAGCGCCCCGGTACTCAACACCCTCCCGATGCTCCCGCATCCACCCTGACGGATCGCCAGTTCCGGCCATTCCCCCACCCGTTGGCCCAACACATCCAGCCTCGCCGGCGTTTGAGGCGCGGGGTCTGGGGCGGAGCCCCAGGGGGGCCGGGCGCAGCCCGGGGAACGGTGGAAGGGCGGGTAGGGGACAGCCCCGCAGGGCCCACCCAGTCGCCGCTCAGGCCAGCAACCCCCGCAGGGGGAACACCGCCCGCCGGGTGGCCAGTACGGCCTGGTCGATCCGATCGGCAGGGTCGTACCCACCCTCCCAGTCCCGCCAGGCAGGCACCCGCCCGTCCGTCATCCGCCCGGGCGCCAACTCCCGCGTCCGCGCATACACCGCATCCCGCCAAGACCCCGGCACGGCCGTCTCCGGCGGGATCGGCTTATGCCCGGCAATCGCCACCAGGTGCGTCCAAGACCGCGGCACCACATCCACGACGGCGTACCCGCCCCCGCCCAGGGCCAGCCACCGCCCGCCCTCCACCCACGCGTGCGCCAGCTCGTGGCACGCCTCCATCACCGCCCGCTGCGCGTCCAACGACACCGCCAGATGTGCCAGCGGGTCCTCGAAATGCGTATCGGCCCCGTGCTGCGTCACCAGCACCTGGGGCCTGAACTCCTCCAGCAGCTCCGGCACCACCGCGTGGAAGGCCCGCAGCCACCCCTCGTCCCCGGTCCCGGCGGGCAGCGCGATGTTCACCGCCGACCCCTCCGCCGCCGGCCCGCCCGTCTCCTCGGGCCATCCCGTCTGCGGGAACAGCGTCCGCGGATGCTCGTGCATCGAGATCGTCAGCACCCGCGGGTCGTCCCAGAACGCCGCCTGGACCCCGTCCCCGTGGTGCACGTCCACATCCACGTACGCGACCCGCTCGGCCCCCAGCTCCAGCAGCCGCGCGATCGCCAGCGCCGCGTCGTTGTAGATGCAGAACCCCGCCGCCCCGCCCGGCATCGCGTGGTGCAGCCCGCCGGCGAAGTTCACGGCGTGCGCGGCCTCCCCGCGCCAGATCGCCTCGGCCGCCGCCACGGACTGCCCGGCGATCAGCGCGGACGCCTCGTGCATCCCGTGGAACGCCGGATCGTCCGCCGTCCCCAGCCCGAACGAGCCGTCGGCGGCCCCGGGGTCGGCGGACACCTCGCGCACCGCCGCGACGTACTCCTCGCGGTGCACCAGCCGGAGCGTCGAATCCCCGGCCGGCCGGCCCGGCCGTACCTCCAGCTCCCGGTCGAGCCCGAAGGCCCGTACCAGGCCCATGGTCAGCTCCAGGCGCACCGGGTCCATCGGATGGCCCGGCCCGAAGTCATACTTCGTTACCGCCTCGTCCCACATCAACAGCCCGGTCACCGGTTCGCCGCTCATGCCGGACACCGTATCGGGCGGGCTCCGTAGCGAACGAGCGGGCATGGAAGAGAGTGACGAGGACCAGCACCATCGGCACGAGCATCGCCCCCCGGTAGCTCCAGGCGTCCCCGATCCCGCCCACGAGCGGCGCCCCGATCAGGAATCCGACGTAGTTGAAGATGTTGAGCCGAGCGATGGCGGTGTCGGAGGCTCCCGGGAACAGCCTGCCCGCCGCGGCGAAGGTCTGCGGCACGATCACGCACAGCCCGAACCCCAGCAGGGTGAAGCCGAGCATCCCCACCCACGCCCCGGGCGCCGCCGCGACCACGGCGAACCCGCCCGCCGCGACGACCGTCCCGATCCGTACGACGGCCACGGCCCCGAAGCGCCGCACCCCGAGGTCTCCGACGGCCCGCCCGATCAGGGTGGTCACCATGTAGACGTTATAGGGGACGGTGGCGAGCTGCTCGGAGCTGCCGAGCACGTCCTGGAGGTACTTGGCGCTCCAGTTCGACACCGTCGAGTCCCCGATGTACGCACACGCCATCACCAGGCACAGCGGCAGCAGCAGCTTGAACCCGCCCGGCCCGAGCCCCTTGGCCTCGGCGGCGCCGGCCTTGGCGTTCTGGTCCACGTAGAACCGGCTGGCGAGGAGCGCGAGCGGCAGCAGCACCGCGACGGCGGGCAGATAGGAACTGAACAGTGAGAGGTGCCAGTGCGCCCCCGCCCATGCGGCGGAGGCCCCCAGGATCCCGCCGAGGCTGTAGGACGCGTGGAAGCCGAGCATGATGCTGCGCCCGTACGCGCCCTGCAGGCTCACCCCGAGCATGTTCATGGAGGCGTCGAGCGCCCCCACGAACAGCCCGAACGCCCCGAGGGCCAGCGCCACGTGCCACATCTCGCTGCCGGCGCCGACCCCGAGCAGTGCGAGCAGCACGAGCGGCTGCGCCCACCGCAGTACGGTGCTGGGCGCGACCCGCTTCACCAGGTGCTCGGTGACCACGCTCGACACACCGGCGAGGATCGGCACGGCGGCCAGGAAGACGGGCAGCAGTGCGTCGGATATCCCGTACCGGTCCTGAATGGCGGGGATCCTCGTCACGAGCAGGGCGAAGGCCACGCCCTGCACGAAGAAACTGAACCCCAACGCCCCGCGCCCGCGGCTCAGCCGCACGTCTGCCGTCATGGCGGCTCAGCGTAGGCGCCGGTCCTACCGGTGGGTAGAGCGATCACATATCGATTGGGTCAGTGCGAGAACCCACCGCTGTAACCGGTGTATCCCGACCCGGCGCCCTCCGCCAGGCCCAGCAACCCGGCCAGCTGGTTCATGTCGCCGAAGTATCCGGTGGCGCCGGGCAGCCGGTCGGCGGGCACCATCGCGGTGTACCCGAGCACGTCCATCCCGGCGGCCAGCGCGGCCTGGACGCCGAGCGGGCTGTCCTCGACGACCACGCACCGGCCGGGCGCCACGCCCATCTGGTCCGCGGCGTGCAGGAACAGGTCGGGGGCGGGCTTGCCCTTCCCGACGTCCTCCGAACTGAAGATCCACTCCTCCTCGAACCATTCGTCGAGCCCCGCCGCCCGGTGCCCGACCCTGATCCGCTCGTGGCTCCCGGAGGACGCGAGGCAGTACGCGGTCCCGCTCTCGACCAGAGCCGCCAGCACCCCCTCGACCCCGGGCACGGGCTTGAGCTCCCGCTCGAAGGCCGCGAAGGTGCGGGCGTGCAGCGTGTGGTCGAAGTCGGCCGGCAGGTCCTGCCCGGTCCGTTCCCGCACGAGGTCGTGGACCCGGTGGACCGCGGCCCCCATGTAGTCGCGGAGCGACTCCTCGTACGAGGTCGGGTGCCCCAGCTCGGTCAGGTACCCGGCGAGGATGCTGTTGGCGAGCGGCTCACTGTCCACCAGCACGCCGTCGTTGTCGAAGATGACGAGGTCGTAGCCCATGCGACAACCCTACGAGCCGTCAGGCCCAATCCATCCGGACCCCATGCCGGGCATCCGCAGGACATCCAAAGATCCTGCCCCGCCCGCCCTCACCCTCAGCGAGGTTTTGGCCCAGAACGCAGAAAAGCCCCGCACCAGTTTCCTGGTGCGGGGCTTTCCCACAATGATTGTTCGGCGGCGTCCTACTCTCCCACAGGGTCCCCCCTGCAGTACCATCGGCGCTGAAAGGCTTAGCTTC
>NZ_JBHWMB010000026.1:0-19088 GCF_042730015.1 Streptomyces sp. NPDC059957
ACGTGTCCGCACACTGTCTGCCCGGGTCGGACAGCGAGCTCGCGCCGGTGCGCGCGGGCGCCGTCAGCCTTGTCCATGGGCCGGCGCTCAGCCTTCACGGTGAGCGTGCAGTACCGCCCTGCCCTACAGGATGCGGGCCGCCTCGATGCCCTCTGCGGTCGGGAACAGCGCAGTAGTCCCGGTAAGGTCCAGCAGCCGCCCCATGCGAGGCGGCACGGGGCCGACCAGAACCAAGCGGCCAGTGCGCCGCAAGCGCAGCATCAGGTTGAGCATCGCGGAGTCTGCGAAGGTCACCCTGGTGACGTCCAGGATGACCCGACGGACAGCAGGATCATCCGCAGCCGCCCTGCAGGCTGCTTCGAGGGGTCCAAGAGAGTCCTGGTCGAAGTCGCCTGCACACACGATGACGCGGACTCCGTCCTTGTCGGACAGTACCCGTACCTGCTCTTCCACCATCAACTCCCCAGATCAGCCCGCGGTGCACTCGCGCACCGGCTCCCCTTCGATATCCACGGCACAACCTCAACCAGCATCCTCTGCCAATCCGAAACGCAGCCTTCGCTTTCCCCGGGCGGGCGCACCGGAGAGTACGGAGGGGCCCTGGTGCCGATGGCACCAGGGCCCCGAAGGAACTGCCTACACCATCTGCCGGCCCTGGTACTGCGCCGGCCTACTATGTCCGGGCTACGAGAGAAACCATAACTACGCCACAACCCAATGTCTATTCTGACCAACATAGATTTTCAGATGCCCGTCACTAAGGTAATCGGGTGCCGTTGGGTTCGACAGCTGCGGGCGCGGGCACGAGGCCCGGACAGGCAAGGCCCAGCACCACGACGGACTCGGAGCGTGCACTGGTGGATTCGGCTGGCAGATGGTCAACGACCTCACCCGCGGTCGATCTGCGTTCGCCTGGGTAGGCGCCCGGCATGAAGAAGCCAACGGAGCACTCCGAGGACCTGCTCGCCGGGTTGAGCGTGGACAACAGTCGTCCGGAGGAACCGGTGCTGCTCGACGCGGACGGCGCGCCGATCCGCACCTGGCGGGAGAACTACCCCTATGACCGCAAGATCCGTCGGGCGGAGTACGAGCGGGCCAAGCGGATCCTGCAGATCGAACTGCTCAAGCTGCAGAGCTGGGTGAGGGCGACCGGTTCCAGGGTGGTGGTGATCTGCGAGGGCCGGGACGCCGCCGGGAAGGGCGGCACGATCCAGCGGTTCACCGAGCGCCTCAATCCCCGCGGGGCCCGCGTCGTGGCCTTGGACAAGCCCACCGAGCGGGAGGCCGGACAGTGGTACTTCCAGCGCTACACCGCCCACCTGCCCGCACCTGGGGAGATCGTCTTCTTCGACCGGTCCTGGTACAACCGAGCCGGCGTCGAGAAGGTCATGGACTTCTGCTCCGACGACCAGTACAAGCTGTTCCTGCGGCAGTGCCCGGCCTTCGAAGCCATGCTCGTCCAGGACGGCATCCTGCTGATCAAGTTCTGGTTCTCCGTCTCCCGCGCCGAGCAGCGCACCCGCTTCGCGATCCGCCAGGTCGACCCGGTACGGCAGTGGAAGCTGTCCCCCACCGACCTTGCCTCCCTGGACCTTTGGGACGCCTACACCGCTGCCAAGGTCGACATGTTCCGGACCACCGACACCGAGCACGCGCCCTGGACCGTAGTCAAGAGCAACGACAAGCGACGGGCCCGGCTGGAAGCGATGCGCAGCCTTCTCGACCGCATCGACTACGACCGCAAGGACACCGCAGTGGTAGGCCGGCCCGACCCGTTGATCGTCGGAGCCGCCGACACCCTCCTGGAAGCCGGCGAGGAACCCGCCGACCTCACCCCCACCCCGCTGGCCGCCACGCCCCGCGGGCCCGGCCGGCATCCACGCCATTCCCAAGCCACCGAACCGGCATGACAGCAGGTGGTGGGCGCCGGCGCACTCAAGGGGTGTTGAAGGCGATGCGGCCGGTCAGGCGCGGTGCGGGCGCGTGGCGGTGTCCAGATAGAAGGAATCGATGCTCTGGACGGCCTGCTCGAACTCCTCCAGGTTGACCGGCTTGGTCACGTACGCGTTGGCGTGGCTGGTGTAGGCGCCGACGACGTCGTCGGGTGCGGAGGAGGTGGTGAGGACGACGACGGGGATGGTCTGGAGGTCGGCGTCGTTCTTCAGGATGCGCAGCAGGTCTCGGCCGTTCATGCGGGGCATGTTCAGGTCGAGCACGATGAGGTCGGGGCGCGGACTGTCGGGGTCGCGCAGGTGCTCCAGGGCGGCAACGCCGTCGGTGGCCTGGACGAGATTGCGGGCCCCGCGCTCGGAGAGCGCCTCCTCGATGAGCATGGCGTCGGCGATGTCGTCTTCCACGAGCAGCACATCGAACGGTCGGGCGGGGTCGTTCATCGTCATCTGCTCCGTGGGTGCATCGTCGGTGTGGTTGAAGAGCCCGGGCCAGCGGCGGCGGGCTCCCTGACGGGTCATGCCGCATGCGCGGCCGATTTGGGGGTATCCGGCTCCCGCACGCACGGCGTCCGTGGCCGCTCCGCGCTGCAGTCGTTCCACGGCCCGCTGAAGGTGGTCGAGTACGTGCAGGCGCGCCAGGGCCTGCGCGCGGTCGTCCGCCGCAGGGTCCGAAAGGTCCTTCTGCAGACCGAGGGCAAGGCGACGGGTGAGGTCGGCCACGGCCGCGTCGGCGACGGCGGCCGTCTCCTTCGGGGTGGTCCGCAGGTGGAAGTTGGTGCCGGGCATACCCCGAACCCTAGGCCCTGATCCGGCGTGCGACAACAATTGTTGTCAAGGCCCTCTACAGTGTGCGCTGCGCCCTGTTCAAGGCGGCTGTCTCGGGAGGGGAATCAGAGGATGACCGGCATGTTGACACCGTCGGGTGCGCGGAGGTTCTCCGCGTGGACGACCCGGCGGTGGCTCCGCGTCGGGGTCGCCGCTTCGCTGACGGTGCTGGCCCTGCTCGGTGTGACCGGGGCCTGGGTGCTGGGGCGGACGGCGTCCATCAGCGAGGAGCTCGTGGACGTGCGGGCGCCCGCGCTGACCACTGCCTTCCGCCTGGAATCGGCCCTCCTCAACCAGGAGACCGGCATCCGCGGCTACGGCCTCACCGGGACCCCGGAGTTCCTCCAGCCCTATCAGCAGGGGCTCACCGATCAGGACGCGTACGCCGCGGAACTCGCGCGGCTCCTGGACGACGACGGCCGCGCGCTCGCGGACCTGAAGGCGGTCCAGGACGCGGTCTCCACGTGGCAGGAGAGGATCGCCCGTCCGGTCGCCGGCTCACCTGCCGGGGCGCCCTCGACCCTGGCCACCGCACGCGCCGCGGAGGCCAAGACGTCGTTCGACGCCCTGCGTCAGGCCATGGCCGACCAGCAGGAACGGTTGCGCGCGGAGCGGGACCGGACCCGAGCCGATCTCGCCACCACCATGAGGCTGCGGAACTGGCTGTTCGCGACGATCGCGGCCGTGATCGCCCTCATGGCCGTCCTCGTCTTCGAAGGCCTGCGCCGCGGGATCAACCGGCCGCTGGAGCAGCTGGGAGCGGACGCCCGCACCGTCGCCGGAGGTGACTTCGACCACCCCATCAGCTCGGCCGGTCCGGCGGACCTGCGGCGGCTGAGCGGCGAGATCGACTTCATGCGCCGTCAGCTCGTGCGCGAGCTGGCCTTCAGCGAGGAGGCCCGGCGGCGCCTGGACACCCAGACCGCCGACCTCCAGCGTTCCAACGCCGAGCTGGAGCAGTTCGCGTACGTGGCCTCCCACGACCTGCAAGAGCCGCTGCGCAAGGTCTCCAGCTTCACGCAGTTGCTCCAGCGGCGCTACGGAGGGCAGCTCGACGCCAAGGCGGACCAGTACATCGCCATAGCCGTCGACGGCGCCAACCGGATGCAGACCCTGATCAACGACCTCCTCGACTTCTCCCGGGTGGGCCGCGTCCACCACAATCCCGAGAAGGTCGACCTCGAAGCGGTCATGGAACGGGCCCTGTCCGCCCTGAGCCTCGGCATCGAGGAGTCGGGCGCGTCGATCACGCACGATCCGCTGCCTTCCCTGGTCGCCGATCCCACCCAGATGGGCATGCTCTGGCAGAACCTGATCGGCAACGCGGTCAAGTTCCGCCGCCCGGACCTGGCACCGGAGATCCGTGTCGGTGCGGTCCGGGAAGGGGAGCTGTGGCGGTTCACGGTGACCGACAACGGCATCGGGATCGACCCCGAGTACGCCGACAAGGTGTTCGTGATCTTCCAGCGGCTCCACACCAAGGACGTCTATCCCGGCAGCGGAATCGGCCTGGCGATGTGCAAGAAGATCGTCGAGTTCCACGGCGGTACCATCGCCGTCGACCCGGAGTACCGGGACGGGACGCGCATCACCTTCACCCTCGCTTCCGAACCGCCCCCGGCCCCGTCGGCCATCGCGGAAGCGACCCGGGCCGGCGCGGAGCCGGCGCCGTGACCGCGCCCCTCCCCCACACCGGCGGCCTGGCCGTGACCGAACCGGTCTACCGCATCCTCCTCATAGAGGACGACGAGGCCGACGCCCTGCTCGTCGAGGAGCTCCTCCACGACACCGAGCTGCGCTTCGAGCTCACCACGAGCACCTCGCTGGCCGACGCCCACTCGGCTCTCGCCGCCCGCACCGTCGACTGCATCCTCCTCGACCTTCACCTGCCCGACGTGTCGGGCACCGACGCCGTCACCACCGTCCGCGCCATGGCCCCGCACACCGCGGTGATCGTGCTGACCGGCCTGTCCGAGAAACAGGCGGGCTCCGAGGCGATGGCCGCCGGTGCCCAGGACTACCTCGTCAAGGGCAAGGTCGAAGCCGACCTGCTGCGCCGCACCGTCCGCTACGCCGTCTACCGCAGCCACACCGAACGCGCGTCAGCCGAAGCCCAGTCGGCCCGACTGCGCGCCGAGGAGAACGCCCGCCTGGAACGGGGCCTGCTGCCCCGGCCCCTCCTCGAGACCTCGGCCGTCGAGGTGACCACCCGCTACCTGCCCGGCGTCGAACAGGCTCTGCTCGGCGGCGACTTCCTGGACGTCGTCGAGGGCGACGGCGGGCTGCTGCATGCCGTCGTCGGCGACGTCAGCGGCCACGGTCCCGATGCCGCGGCCCTCGGCGTCTGCCTGCGCATCGCCTGGCGCTCGCTCGTCCTGGCCGGTCACCGCGGCACCGATCTGCTGCACCTGATGGAGCGCCTGCTGGTGGCGGAGCGCGGCGACCAGCCGCTGTTCGCCACCTGCACGCTCCTCACTCTCGACCAGAAGGCCGCCACCGCAACCCTCCACCTGGCCGGGCACCACGAACCGCTCCTCACCACCGCGGAGGGGACCCGGGAGGTGCCCGCCGAGCACGGAATCGCACTCGGCATCATGCCCGGCCACCGCGACTGGCCCGCCACGCTCATTCCGCTCCCGGAGAGCGGAGCGCTCACCCTCTACACCGACGGCCTCACCGAAGGACACAACGGCGACGCCGACGGCCGGCTCGGCATCGAGGGGCTCCTGCCCCTGATCAACACCACACCGTCCGCGGACCCCGCGGCGCACCTGGACAGCCTCATCCGCCAGACCAGAGCGCTCAACGCCGGAAGACACACCGACGACCTCGCCGTACTCCGCCTCGGCTGGGGATCCCGGGGCTGAGCCCCGCCCCGCCCCGCCCCGGCGGGGCGGCTCGCGCCGCCTCAGGTCGGCCACCACCTCGCGCACCGGCTCCGTACCGGGCGCCATGGCACCCGGTCGACGGATGTCCGTTCGAGTCGTCCGCCGGCAAGGAAGCACTGGGTTCAGGCGGCAACGGGGAGCGGGATGAACGCTGTGATCTCTTGCCGCCGCCACAGGGTCGGATCTCCGTACGGTCGGCGATCCGCTTGACGAGCAGCCAGCCGCCAGAACATCGCGGGGCGGCGGGTCCCGCGCGCCCTGTACGTCACCTCAGCGGCCGGACGGGGTGAAGGCCGGGCACCCGGCGTGGGGTGGGCTCGGGGGTTTGACCCGCGCCGGACCGGTTAGGTGCCCCCTGCCGAAGATTGTCCCTCGAGCGAGAGTGAGGCGCTCCGTGACTCGTGCTGATGCCCCCGCCCCGGGGACGGTCCCCCCGTCCGATCTCCTGGGCCACGCCACACCGGAGGACGGCCCGCTCCCCGAGGACCACACCCAGGCCATCCTCGAAACCACCAAACAGGTTGCCGCACTGCTGAAGGGCTCCGGACTGCCCTTCGCGCTCGCCGGCAGCGTGGCCGCCTTCGCTCACGGGCTCCCTGCGGGCTTCCAACACGACACGGACTTCTGCGTTCGTCCCGAGGACGCCGACGCGGCGATCAAAGCCCTGGAGGACGGCGGCATCTCGATGCGCCGTGCGCCTGAGGACTGGCTGGTCAAGGGCCGGTCGGGCGGAGAGGAGATCGACCTGATCTTCGAACTGGCCCGACGCCCCGTAAACACCGCGCTGCTGGAGCGGGCGAGCGTCAAGGCGGTCGACTCGGTTTGGATGCCGGTCCTGGCTCCCACCGACCTCATGGAGAGCCGGCTCGCCGCCCTCTGTGAGCACTACTGCGACTTCGGCGACCTCCTGCCCATGGCCAGGATGCTGCGCGAACAGATCGACTGGGCAAGACTCGACCGGGACCACCGGTCGTCTCCGCTGCCCGACGCCTTCTTCCACCTCCTCGACCGGCTCCGCGTCATCGAACGCACTGAACTGACGGAGGGCACGCCATGACGAACGCCGGGCACTCCGGGCACTCCGGGCACGCCGAGCGCTCGGAGAACGTCGAGTACCGGATCGAGCACCTGCGAGATCGGCTGGCGCGCGAGGACGTCGCCGAGCTCGGCATACGGGTCGACGCGCACGGGGCCCGGGCAGTCGTCCGGGGTCGGGTGGCCGACGAGGAGTGCCGCGAGGCCGTGCTGCGGATCGCCGCGGAGGAACTCGCGGGGACGGACTGGTACGGGGACGTCACCGTCAGCCACAGCGACGCGCCGGACCACCCGGAGGTGCTGTCGTGATCCGCGTGGCGGCGGTGGGGGACATCCACCTCGGGCCGGACAGCGCCGGCCGGCTGAGGCCTGCTTTCGACACCCTCGGCGACTGCGCGGATCTGCTCCTCCTGGCCGGCGACCTCACCCGGCACGGCACGGAACGGGAGGCCCGGGTGGTGGCCGGCGAGGTGGCCGCGCTGGCGGTGCCCGTGGTCGCCGTACTCGGGAACCACGACTACCAGAGCGATCAGCAGGAAGCCGTCGCCCGTCAGCTCACCGACGTCGGCGTGCACGTCCTGGAGGGGGACGGCGCGCTCCTCGACCTCGGGGGGACGCGGGTCGGCATCGCCGGGACCAAGGGGTTCGGCGGGGGCTTCGCCGGGCGCAGCGGCAGCGAGTTCGGCGAACCGGAGATGAAGGCGTTCATGCGCTACAGCCGTACACGCGCGGAAACTCTCGAGCGGACTCTGCGCGATCTCGACGAAGGGGGCGCCGCGGTGCGGATCGCCCTCACGCACTACTCACCGGTGCCGGACACCCTCGCGGGCGAGCCGCTGGAGATCTACCCCTTCCTGGGCAGCTATCACCTGGCGGAGGCGATCGACTCGGCCGGCGCCGACCTGGCCCTGCACGGTCACGCCCACCTGGGCACCGAACACGGTATGACGGCAGGTGGTGTCCAGGTCCGGAACGTGGCCATGGCCGTCATCGACCGGGCCTTCGCCGTCTACCACCTCTCCCCGACGGCGGGGGACGGCCACCGGGTGGGTCCCGTCAGGCCATGAGCCACCGAGCGGGCGTACGAGGTGATCGCGTCTCATGCCACCAGCCCCGGCGACCTGTCCGCGCTCCTCGACATGCTCGGCCTACGGCCCGGTCGGCCGTACGAGAGCCGCGCCCGGCCCGAAGACGACCGAGGCCACCCCGGGCCGCGCTGACAGACGTCGGTCACCCCGGGAAACCCGCGCAACGCCTGCGGCGTCGCCGTGAAGGGCCGCGTGTCCCGCCCCCGGGGGCCGGCGGGCCGTCCGGATCCGCACGGAAAGAATCTGCGCGATGTGAGTGTACGAATCGAAGAACGGGGCAGACGGGCCCGGAAAGCCGTCAGTCAATTGGGAGGGAGCGGCCGCCATGCCCCGCTCGGCCACCGTAGGACCTGCTCGTGCGAACGACACCCAAGCGCCCACGTGTGACCGGCCAAGCACCCCGATAGCACCCCGACCGGACCTGGAACCGCTCCGGGTGGAGAACCCCCGTGAGATGGCGCCCACCGACGCACGCGAACTTTCGCGGCACTTCTTCCGTCGGCTGCAGAGCCTGGAGGAAGGAACCCGCGAGTACCAGTACGCGCGCAACACCTTGATCGAAATGAACCTTTCGCTCGTCCAGTTCGCCGCGCGGCGCTTTCGCAATCGCGTGCAGAGTGGCGGTCTCGACATGGACGACATCATCCAGGTGGGCACGATCGGCCTGATCAAGGCCATCGACCGGTACGACCTGGAGCGGGAGGTCGAATTCTCGACGCTCGCCCTCCCCTACATCATCGGGGAGATCAAGCGCTACTTCCGCGACAGCACCTGGTCGGTGCACGTTCCGCGCCGCCTGCAGGAACTGCGGGTGGAGCTGGCCAAGGCGCAGGAGGCCCTCACCGACGTCCTCGGCCGGGCACCGACGGTCAAGGAGATCGCCGGGCACCTCGAGCTGTCCGAGGAGGAGGTCATCGACGGGCTGGTGGCCGCGAACGGCTACACGAGCGGCTCGCTCGACATGGGCAGCGCGGACGACGAAGCCCAGTCCTCCTCGAACCGGAGCTCCAGGCCGCTGGCGGAGCGGGTCGGCGTCGTCGATCCGGCCATGGAACTCTTCGAGGACATTCACACGCTCGCCCCGCTGCTGGATCAGTTGGACGAGCGCGACCGCCACATCCTTCAAATGCGCTTCGGCCAGGAGAAGACCCAGGCCGAGATCGGGGTGGCGCTGGGCATCTCGCAGATGCAAGTCTCCCGCCTCTTGTCCCGGACCCTGGCCCGGCTGCGCGCGGGCATGCTCTCGGTGTAGGCGCCCCGCCCACTCCCGACGGGAAACGATCAGGACAAGGACCTGGTCCTGCCGTCCGCGAGGCCGCAGGGGACTCCTTCTCTCACGGTGGTCCACGGGCACCCTGCACCCGTGGACCACCACCACGTGAAAAGGTCGTGAGACGACGGTTCCTCTACACTGACCCGACCGTGCTCGGCACATTCCAGGTCCCGGCCCCGTACGGACGGGCGCGGTACCGGCCACCACCGTGCACGCGTGCACTGCAGGGAACGGCGACCATGGGCGATCACGGGGGTGGTGCCACAGTGCAGACCAAGACGTCGGAGGCGGGCGATCCAGTGAGTGCCGGCCCTTCCGTCAAGGGACAACGTCGTCGGCTCGCGCTGGCGGGTGTTGCCGGGGCCGTGTCCAAGGGCCGCGATTTCACGCGCCGCGCTCTGCGTGACTGGGGCTGGGCCGGAACCGAGACGTCCGAGGACACCCTGCTCCTGGTCTCCGAGCTGCTGACGAACGCGTCGCTGCACGGAGGCGGCTGCCGGGAACTCGTCCTCACGGCCGGAGACGCCCTTCTCATCGAGGTCTGCGATGGCACCACGACCCTGCCCACCCGCCGGCAGGCTCCGCGACACGGCCTACCTGGCGGCCACGGCCTCTACGTGGTCGATCGGCTGTCCGACCGGTGGGGCACCCGACTGCTCGAGCACGGCAAGGCCGTCTGGGCCGAGATCGACGCCTCCCGGCTGGTGTCCGGCACAGCCTCGGAGCACTGACCGAACCGAACCCGCCGTCGGTGCGACGTTCCGCCGGGTGGGCGGCTCCGGCCTCATGCCCTGGTCCAATGGACGATGCGCAGGACCGCCTGCCACCCGTCGAGGTGGACAAGCAAGAGCACCGGCACACGCCACAACCAGACCGGCGTGTCACACGTGGTGCGGCCCCGCTGTGCCCGTGGGCAGCAGGCCGAGTGGTCGTCGTGGTGCACCCGCCCCGGGCACCTCGCCCGGGGCGGGGCCCGGCGGCCCGTAGGCGTGGCAGGCGGGTTCACGTGGGGCAGGACCACGTCGATGACGATCAGGGGCCGCGAGTTGACTGCCCCGTGCATGAACTTCGCGGTTCGAAGCATCCGTAGAAGACGGAATGCGTCGTGTACGAGAAGCAGGCCTGCCGGTCGGAGACCGTGGAGTGCGTTCTGGAGGACGAGGCGTGCCGGCAGGTCCTCAAGAGGCTGCGCGGGCTGGGTGACGGGGAGTTCGGCCGTGTTCGGCTGGCCGGTCCGTCCGAGGGCGAGCTCGTCCAACTGGCCTATGAACTGGGCCTGCATCCCCTGGCCGTCGAAGACGCGGTGCATGCGCGCCGGCGCCCCAAGCGCGAGCGCTTCGACGGCGTCCTGGCCGTCGCGCTGAAGACCGTCCGGTATGTCGAGGACGACGGGGCCGTCGATGAAGGCCCCGGCCACCGTGCCGCGTACTGGTCCATGGTCAAGGGGGTCCTCATTGGGTGCTCGCGATGGGCGCTACCCGTGAGCCCCTGTCCCGGACCGCTCGCCCGAGGGCCGACGGAGGTTCCGGATCCGGGGAACCTTGGTCAGCGGACCGCGACGGAGCCCGCGTCGCCGATCACGTGGTCGGCCCGCACGCGTGGCTCCGGGGGGTCAGTTCGTGGTGGGCCTCCAGGCGGCTTCGGCGGCCTCCGCCGTGGGGTGGGTTGCGAAGACCCGGTCCAGGCCGACCACGCGGAAGATCCGGCTGACGCGGTCGGGGACCGCGGCCAGCGCGATGGTCGCCCGGGCTGCCAGGGCATGGTTACGCGCGGCGATGAGCGCGGTGATGCCGCTGGAATCGCAGAACGTGACGTCGCCGAGGTCGAGAGTGAGCTGCTGGCCCGGGCGCAGCTCGAGTGCCGGCAGGGCGGCGCGTACCTCGGGTGCGGTGTGGTAGTCGAGGGCCCCGGCCAGCTCGATGACTGTTCCGGCGCTGCTGGTGCGGGTGAGGAGGGTCAAGTGCTGGGTCACTGTTGCTCTTCACTGGTGGGTCGGGGTACGTGGATGGCCAGGACGGCGGTGTCGTCGTCCACGCCGGCTCCCAAGGTGTCGAGCAGGGACCGAACGGCGTCGACGGTGTCCGCCGCGGTGGTGGGGGCCAGGGCGGTGCCGAAGCCGAGGAGGGCGTCGTCGCCGTACCGGTCGTCGCCACCGGCCGTGCGGGCTTCGGTGAGGCCGTCGGTGTGCAGGAGCAGGGTGTCGCCGGAGGCGAGGTGCACGGTGGTGGCGGCGATGTGGGCGTCGGGCAGGACGCCGATGAGCTGCCCGCCGGGGGTGGGCAGGTAGTCGGCGGTTCCGTCCTCACGCATCAGGAGGGCGGGAGGGTGTCCGCCGCTCGCCAGGGTGATGTGGAAGCCGCCCCGGTCGCCGTCAGGGGTGAGCAGGCCGAACACGACCGTGCAGAAGCGGGGGTCGGTCCCGTTGTACTCGTGGTTCAGGACTGTGTTGAGGTTGCCGAGGACGGTGACCGGGTCCGGGTCGTACACGGCGGCGGCGCGCAGCGTGTAGCGGGCCAGGGAGGTGACGGCCGCAGCGGCGGCGCCCTTGCCGCACACGTCGCCCAGGAAGAAGCCCCAGGCCCCCGCCGACAGGGGGAAGAGGTCGTAGAAGTCGCCGCCGACCTGGTCCGCGGAGGCGACGTGGTAGTGCGCGGCCACCTCCAGGCCCGGTACGTATCCCAGCGTCGGCGGCAGCAGCGTCTTCTGCAGGGTGGCGTTCAGCCGCTTGAGGCGGTCGCGCTCCAGGTCGGCTTCCTTGCGGGCGCGCAGCAGCTCCGCTTCGTAGGCCCGGCGGTCGCGGGCGTCGAAGACGGTGGTGCGGATCAGCAGCGGCTGCCCGTCGTCGCCCGATTTCACCGTCGAGGTGACCAGGGCCGGCAGACGGGAGCCGTCGGCGGCCTTCAGTTCCAGGGCGATGCCGCTGACCTCGCCCTGCATCCGCAGGAGCGGGGCGAAATGGGTCTCGTGGTAGATCCGGCCTCCGACGGTCAGCAGGTCGGAGAAGTGCTTGCGGCCCACCAGGTCGCCGCGACCGTAGCCGAGCCAGTTCAGCAGGGTGGTGTTGACCTTCGCGATCCGGCCGTCCAGCAGTGTGGACAGGTAGCCGCACGGCGCGTGCTCGTACAGATCCTCGGCGCTGTCCTCCAGCAGGGCGGAGAACTGCGCCTGTTCATCCGCCGGTCCGCGTTCTCCTATGGGACTTTCCTCTTCCGCGTCGTCGGTCTTGCACGTCATCGGGCCGCTCCGGCGAACGCGGCGATCGCCGCGGCCGTCTCTTCAGGGGCGGCGAGCTGGGGGCAGTGACCGGTCGCGTTCAAGGTGACCAGCCGGCTGCCGGGGATGCGCGACTGCACGAACGCGCCTACCCCGGGCGGCGCGATCGCGTCAGTGGAGCACTCCGCGACCAGCGTGGGAACCGTCACCTTCGCAAGGTCCTCGCGGTTGTCGGACAGGAACGTCACCCGGGCGAAGACCCGCGCGATCTCCGGATCGGTGCGGCAGAAGCTGTTGGTCAGCTCTTCACCCAGCTCCGGACGCTCCGGGTTGCCCATGATCACCGGCGCCATGGCGCCCGACCAGCCCAGATAGTTCGCGTCCAGCGACTCCAGCAGCTCGTCGATGTCCTCGGCGCTGAAACCGCCCCGGTAGCCGGCGGCCGGATCGTCGATGAAACACGGTGAGGGAGCGAGCAGGACCAGACCGGCGAAGGCCTCCGGCTCCCGCGCCGCGGCGAGCACACCCATCATCGCGCTCACCGAATGCCCGACGAACGTCACCGGCCCGAGCGCAAGCTCCCGACACAGCTCCAGCACGTCGTCGACGTAGCCGTCAAGCGTCGAATAGCGCTCCAGGCTCCACGCCGACAGGTCCGACCTGCCCGAACCCACGTGGTCGAAGAGGACCACGGTGAAGTCCTCCTCGAGCACCGGCACCACCAGACGCCACAAGTTCTGGTCGCACCCGAACCCGTGCGCCAGCACCACCACCGGTCGACCGGCCCGGCCGGTCACCGTCACGTGATTCCTGCTCCTTACATCCATAGGTCGCATCCTCCCAGACCGCGCCCGGCGGTCCGCGTGACCACGTCGCTCTGGGCGCCCCTTCGCGCGAGAAGGTGTCCGCCCCTCCCGCGCGCCTCCTGTTCGGCGGTGATGCGGGCGAGCAGGCTCTCGGCGGTGTGCGGGGTCGAAAGCGGAGCCGATCCGAGCTCCCGCCGTTTCCGATGTGTAGCGGCTCGACCGGAGTCACGCAGCCCTCAACGCTGCGTAGTCAGCACCACGTCAGCACGGGAGGGTGCCAGGGGTGTTGACATGGGTTTTCGGGTCAGCACAGGTCAGCACGGGAGTCAGCACCGCATCCCCAGAACAGGCGCAACTCTGCAATTCCGGCATTGGTTTCCCACCCAATTCCGGAGGGGTCCAAGGGGATGGGTTCGGGCCCTGTGGTGGTGCGGCACACTCAGGTGGGGTTGATTGTGATGGCACGCCACATATACCGCCGACCTGCGGACTTCTACGTTGTGGCCACACCCGACGTCCCCGCAGACCCCTGGAAGTGGTTCACATGGCCTCCACCGCAGCCGATCCGAAGGCTCCATCCGGAATCCGGCGGATCGTCGCCGCCAGCCTCATCGGGACCACCATCGAGTGGTACGACTTCTTCCTCTACGGGACCGCCGCCGCCCTGGTCTTCAACAAGCTGTTCTTCCCCACCGCGGATCCGCTCACGGGCACCCTGATCGCCTTCCTCACCTACGCCATCGGGTTCCTCGCCCGGCCGCTGGGCGGGGTGGTCTTCGGGCATTTCGGGGACAAGGTCGGGCGCAAGAAGCTGCTGGTGCTGAGCCTGCTGATGATGGGCGGGGCGACCTTCGCGATGGGGCTGCTGCCCACCCACGCGAGCATCGGGGTCTGGGCGCCGATCCTGCTGACCGTGCTGCGTCTGGTGCAGGGGTTCGCGCTGGGCGGTGAGTGGGGCGGGGCCGTGCTGATCGTGTCCGAGCACGGTGGGGCCGAGCACCGCGGGTTCTGGGCCTCCTGGCCGCAATCCGGGGCGCCCGGGGGGAACCTGCTGGCCACCGGGGTGCTGGCGCTGCTCGCCGGCGTGCAGTCGGACGCGACGTTCCTCGCCTGGGGCTGGCGCATCCCGTTCCTGCTCTCCGGGATCCTCGTGATGGTCGGGCTGTGGATCCGCATCTCCGTGTCCGAGTCGCCCGTCTTCCTCGCCGCGCAGGCCGAGGCAGCGGCCTCGGGCCGGGGCGAGGAGGAGAAGGCGCCCGTCGTCCAGGTGTTCCGCAAGGACTGGCGGCAGGTGCTGGTCGCCATCGGCACCCGGTTCGGCGAGAACATCTCGTACTACGTCCTGACCTCCTTCCTCCTCGTCTACGTCACCACCCATCTCGGACTTCCGAAGACCACCGCGCTCAATGCGCTGCTCATCGGCTCGGCCGTGCACTTCCTGACCATCCCGGCCTGGGGCGCGCTATCGGACCGGATCGGGCGCCGGCCGGTGACGCTGATCGGTTCGGTCGGCATGGCGCTGTGGGCGTTCGCGTTCTTCGCGCTGGTGGACTCCGAGTCGTTCGCCGTCATCACCCTCGCCGTCACCGCCGGGCTGCTGCTGCACGGGGCCATGTACGGGCCGCAGGCCGCCTTCATCTCGGAGATGTTCGACACCAAGGTCCGCTATTCGGGCGCCTCGATGGGCTCCCAGCTCGCCTCGATCGTCGCGGGGGCCCTGGCCCCGATCATCGCCGTCGAGCTCCTGAAGGACTACGGCTCCTCCGTGCCGGTGTCGGTCTACCTGTCCGCGGCGGCCCTCGTCACCACCCTCACCGTCCTGTTCGCCCGCGAGACCCGGGGCCGCGACCTGTCCGTCCCGAAGGCCGGGGCAGCGGCGCCGGCAGGGGTCGGCGCGGAGAGCGGGTACGCCGCCAAGGTTTCCGACCCCGCCTGAGCCCGCCCACACCCCGGGCCGCCCGCCGTGACCGGTACCTCCGGTCCGGCGGGCGGACCCGCTCGCCACCCCGTACCGAAGGGCTGCCAGCATGGCCCCCGTGACCGATCCCACCGCGCCCGCCGCCGCGTTGCGGCAGCTCCTGGACCTGCTCGCCCAGGGTGCGCCCGTCGAACACTTCGCACGACCCGGCGCGCAGGCCCGTACCGCCGGCGCCGGCTCCGCCGAGCAGGCCCTCGTGGAGGAGGCGACCCGGGTCGCCCTCGACATCCGGCGCACGCTCGACCAGCACCGCAGGCGCGAAGCCGAGCTCACCGCCCTGTTCGACACGGCCGGCGACCTCGCGGCGCTGCGCGACCTCGACGCGGTGCTACGGGCCATCGTGCGGCGGGCCCGGACCCTGCTCGGCACGGACTGCGCCTACCTCACGCTCAACGACCCCGTCGTGGGCGATACGTTCATGCGCGTCACCGACGGCTCCGTCTCCGCGGCCTTCCAGCAGCTGCGCCTCGGCATGGGCGAGGGTCTCGGCGGACTGGTCGCGCAGACGGCCCGGCCGTACGCCAGCGCCGACTATCGCACCGACGACCGCTTCCGGCACACCAGCACCATCGACGCCGGGGTGCGCGAGGAGGGGCTGCGGGGCATCCTCGGCGTGCCGCTGCGGGTCGCCTCGCGCGTCATCGGGGTCCTCTACGCGGCCGACCGGTCGGTGCGCGATTTCACCCCCGACGCGGTCGCGCTGCTCTCCTCGCTGGCCGACCACGCGGCCGTCGCCATCGACGGGGCGCGGCTGCTGGAGGAGACCCGTACGGCGCTGGTCGAGCTGAACGCCGCCACCGAGACCGCCCGGGCCCACAGCGAGGCGGCACGGCTGGCCACCGAAACCCACGACCGGCTCACCGATCTGGTCCTGCGCGGCGGGGACGTCACCGATGTGGCCCGTGAGGTGGCCGCGCTGTTGCGGGGCGGGCTGGTGGTGCACGATGCCGACGGCGCCGAGCTCGCCCGGGTCGCCGCCGAGCCGATCTCCGCGCCCGCCCAGGGGGTGGCGGCCTCGCGTTCCGGCGGCCGGGCCGTACCGGTCGACGGCGTGTGGGTCTGCGCGGTCCTGGCCGGGCCCGAGCTCCTCGGCAGCATCGCCCTGACGGGCCGGGCGGACCTGTCGGACAGCGACCGGCGGCTGTTCGAACGCACCGGCCTGGTCACCGCGCTCCTTCTCCTGCTGCGCCGCTCGGTGGCCCACGCCGAGGACCGGGTGCGCGGTGAGCTGCTCAGCGACCTGCTGACCGCGCGGAGCCCGGGGCACGCCCCCGACACCGGCAGCCGGACGATCCGGGCCCGCAAACTCGGCGTCGACCTCGCACGCCCGCACTCCCTCCTGGTGCTCCACTGCGACGCGGCGCTGCGGCCACGACTGTCGGCGGAGGCGGTGCGCCGCGCCCGCGCCCTGGACGGCCTGGCCGGGCTGCACGAGGGCCATGTCGTCCTGCTGGCCCCGGCCGAGCGGCCCGGGGACCTCGCGCGGTCCCTGGCGGCGGAGCTGGGGCAGGCGGTGGGCACGCCCGTGACCGTGGGCTCCGCCGGGCCGGCCGGCGACCCGGGCGGGCTTCCGGGCGTGTACGCCGAAGCCGTGCGCTGCCTGCGGGCCCTGCACGCGCTGGGCCACACCGGCCACGGGGCCGCCCTGCCGGACCTGGGCTTCGTCGGCCTGCTGCTCGGGGACCACGGGGACGTCGGCGGGTACGTCGACCACGTGCTCGGCCCTGTCATCGACTACGACACCCAGCGGGGCACCGAGCTGGTCCGCACCCTCCAGGCCTACTACGTCCACGGGGCGAGCCTCGCCAGGGCCAAGGACGCGCTGCACATCCACGTGAACACCGTCGTGCAGCGCCTCGACCGGATCAGCCGGCTCCTGGGCGAGGACTGGAACAGCCCAGCCCGCGCACTGGAGCTCCAACTCGCCCTGCGCCTGCACCTCCTGGCGAACTCCGGTCCGCCCGCGGCCTGATCCGCAAGACACGCCCCCGCACTCCGCCTGTGGTGCGCGGTGATCCGTGGGGCAGAGTGAGGAGCATGACTACGTACGAGACGATGGCGTACCACCTCGAGACCGAGCGGCTGATACTGCGGCCGTGGGCCGAGTCGGACGCCGCCGAGCTCCATGACCTGGTGGCTGAACGCGGCAAAGGCGTGGGCACGGTTGAACACATCCGCACGGCCATCGCGGAGCTGCTCGCCGCGACGGAGACCACGGGTATCGCTCTCTTGCCCATCCAGCGCCGCGAAGAGGGCGACTTCATCGGCTACTGCGGGCTGATCATCGGCCGCTCCACCCTGGAGGAGCCGGAGATCGCCTACGAGCTGTTCCAGAGCGCGCACGGGCACGGCTACGCCACCGAGGCGGCCCGGGCGGTGGTCGATGCCGCCATCGCGACCGAGCGGAAACGGCTCTGGTCGACCGTCGGCACCTGGAACACGCCGTCCTTCCGTGTCCTGGAGAAGATCGGCTTCGAGCGGCATCACGTCGCGACGGACGACCGCGGTGAGCACGTCTGGCTCACACGCGAGTTGCCGTGACACCAGGTCGGCCGGAGCCATCCGCGCGGAACTCCCCTACCCGGCCCTCGGGGTGACCAGGCCCGTCTCGTAGGCCAGGACGACCGCCTGGGCGCGGTCGCGCAGGCTCAGCTTGGCGAAGATCCGCGCCACATGGGTCTTCACCGTGGCCTCGCTGAGGGTGAACTCCCGGGCCAGTTCGGCATTGGAGAGCCCGTGGCCCATGAGGGTCAGCACCTCCCGTTCGCGCGGGGTGAGGACGTCCAGGTCGGGGTGGGCTGCCGGGACCCCGCCGCCGCGCGCGGCCGATGCCGAGGCGCAGCGCTCCACCAGTCGGCGGGTGATCGACGGGGAGAGCAGCGCGTCGCCGGTGTCGACGAGCCGTACGGCGTTGGCGAGGTACTCGGGGGTGACGTCCTTGAGCAGGAACCCGCTGGCTCCGGCGGCGAGGGCGGCGTAGACGTACTGGTCGAGGTCGAAGGTGGTCAGCATGATCACCCGGCATTCCGGGGCTTCGGCGAGGATCTGCCGCGCGGCCTCCAGTCCGTCCAGCCGGGGCATGCGTATGTCGAGCAGGACGACGTCCGGGCGCAGACGGCGCACTTCCGACACGGCCTCCACCCCGTCGGCGGCCACCCCCACCACGTCGATCCCCCGGGCGGTGAGGATCATGCGGAATCCGGTGCGGACGAGTTCCTGGTCGTCGGCGATGACCACCCGGGGCGAGGTGGCCCTCGGGCCCGGCTCGGCGGCCGGGGCGTGCGTGGTCACGGCCGCTCCAGCGGGAGGCGGGCGCGGACCCGGTAGCCGCCACCGAGGCGCCGGCGTGCGTCGAAGTCCCCTCCGTACACGGCGACCCGCTCGCGCAGTCCGACCAGCCCGTGCCCCGCACCGTCCGCCTTCGGGCGCGACGCGGTGGATGCCGTGGACGCGGCCGGGGCGGGATTCCCCGTGGTCGCCGGTATCCGGTCTCCGGACAGCACGCTCGGTCCGCTGTTGAGCACCTCGACCCTCAGTGCCTGGTCCGCGTATCTCACCGTCACCTCGGCCTTCACCCCGTCCCCGTGTTTGAGTGCGTTGGTCAGCGCCTCCTGGATGATCCGGTAGGCGGTGACGTCGATTCCGGCCGGCAGCGGCCGCGGTTCGCCGGATATGCGGACCTCGACCGGCAGCCCGGCGAAGGCGATCCGGTCGATGAGCGGACTGAGCCGGCTCAGACTCGGCTGCGGCGTCAACTCCGCTGCCGGGTCCCGTCTTTCGGCGGCTCCGGCGCCTCCGTACGGTTCGTCACGGCCGTCCTGCGCGGGCGCCAGCAGGCCGAGCAGGTGTCGCAGTTCGGTCATCGTCGTACGCCCGGCCTGTTCCACGGCGGCCATGGCGGCCGCCGCCTCCACCGGCATCGTCGCCAACACCTCGCGGGCGGCCCCGGCTTGGACGATCATCACGCTGACGTTGTGGCTGACTATGTCGTGGAGCTCCGCCGCTATCCGGGCCCGCTCCGCGTCCACCG